>JAAZMA010000361.1 GCA_012799055.1 Tissierellia bacterium | reverse complement strand
TTTATACATTGAGTGTCTAATGGAAAGTTTGCACAACAAATATGGAGATACTCCATTAGTTTTTTGTCCTCTGGAAACGGAGTTTCACGGAATTTATGAAACAATATAAAATTTTCTTTAATATTAGTATTAAACAAATAAGGCGATTGACCAACCAAAATTATTTTTCTCCTTAAATCAATAGAATTTATATCTTCAATATTAACTCCATTAAATAATATTCTACCTGATGATGGTGATATAGTATTATTAATTAATCTAATAAGTGTGCTTTTCCCTGATCCACTAGGTCCTTGGATAAAAACAATACTCCCCTGCTCAATACTAATATTGGGATAATGAATTTTTTCCATAAATACAAGATCAGATATTTCTAATATTTTAACCATAGTAACCTCCTAAGCATTTTGACTACCCTTTAGTATACTGGTTATAGTTAATTATCGAAATTTGCTATTAATTACAATACTAAAATCCTATCACAGAAGATTAGTTTATGCAATAAAAGCAAACAAAAAATACAGTCTATACAAGACTGTATTTAAATAAATTAATATTGAGTAAATCTATAAGCCGTGTTCTGTATTAGACGATCATCTATCTATGGTCCACTGTTACCAATGGACTCCTGCGACCTACCATTTGGGAAGGTAGCGGGCTACCACCTTTTTGTATCCCTTCTTGGTCTTGCTCCAGATGGGGTTTACAGAGCCGACTAGTTACCTAAGTCGCTGGTGAGCTCTTACCTCACCTTTCCACCCTTACCAGAATAGCACCTTAGCTATTTTCGCCACAAATCTAGAAAATACTAAATCAGGGCTCTGGCGGTATGTTTCTGTTGCACTATCCTTAGGGTCGCCCCTACTGGACGTTATCCAGCATCCTGCCCTATGGAGCACGGACTTTCCTCATGCAAAAGCACGCGATCGTCTGATTTACTCACCATAATTAAATTTTTTCTAATGTTAATATAGCACAATTTTAGTAATTTTTCAAACTTAAATCTTTCTATATATTACATATTATTCCACAGAATGATTATTTTTGATAATAAAGTATTCTACCACAGTTTTCACAATATACTATTTCATTTTGAAATTTTAATCTATCTATTATTATAGTTGGCAACAATACATTACAACCACTACATTTATTATCTATAATTTCTACTATTGCATTTCCTTTAATCTTTTTTAATTGATTATATTTCCTTGAGACTTCCTCATTGATTTGGGATACTATCTTTTCTTTTTCTAGTGTTTCTTTTATTATCTCTTTTTTAAGATTTTCTATTAATTCTTTGCACTCTTTTTTTAAAGTCCCATATTCTATTTTTAATTCTTTAAAATCTATTTCAATTTCTACAAATTCTTTTTTTAAATTTTCCATCTCTTCCATTTGAGAAAGAATTTCCATTTCCTTATTGTCTATTTGCTGTCTCAACAAATCTTTTTCTTTATCTAAATATCCTAATTGTCTAATATCACTAATATTTCCTTCATATAATTCTTTTTCTGTTTTATTTAGCTTATAATCTAAATCCTTCAAAGTAAAATTATTTCTACTTAAATCTTTTTCTGTTTGTTCCATTCTAAATTTTAAATCTGTTAATCTAAATTCTGTTTTCTTCATTCTATTAGCTATTTGTTTAATTTTTTCACCTTGTTCTAATGCCACTAGTTTTTTTTCTAAACTACTTAAATTGTCGTCATGTTTTTGAAGTTGCCACAATAAATCTAAAACATCCACTTCCCCACCTCCATTAATTTAAACTACTATATAAGGGGGACTGCTCTCTTGATAGATTTCAATTTCTATGGTTCCTTTTATATTCCTTTCTAAATATTCTTTTATAACTGGTAGTATTACCTTTTCTGTATGGAAATGCCCTGCATCTACTATGGTCAATCCTAGCTCATCTCCATATTGTGCATCATGGTATTTTATATCTCCTGTAATATATACATCTGCTTTGTTTAAAAATGCATCTTTTATAAAGCTAGCTCCACTTCCTCCACAAAGAGCTACAGTTTTTATTGTTTTATCCCTATTACCATATACTGTTAAATACTCAGTGTCTAATTTTTCCTTAATTATTTTTAAATATTCATCTAAATATATTTCTTCTATTTCCCCTATTCTTCCATAACCAAATTCTTTTCCTCTATTGGCTAATTTATAGATATCATAAGCTACTTCTTCATAGGGATGAGCCTTAATCATAGCATTTATTACTTTTTTTAAATCTTTTTCTTCTACTATGGTCTCTATTCTAGTCTCTTCTACTTTTTCCAACTGATTTACAGTACCTAAATATGGATTAGCTCCTAAATGGGGCATAAAGGTACCTATACCTTCCACATTATAAGTACAATGGCTGTAATTACCTATATAACCTGCACCTTCATCTCCTAAAACTTGTAATATTAAATCCCTATGACTATTAGGTACAAATACTACTAATTTATATAGATTTTCTTCATATATAGGTTTTAATAGCCTTGGATTTTTAATTCCTAATATTTTTGCTAAAGTATCATTAACCCCTCCATTTGCCATATCTAAATTAGTATGAGCATTATATACAACTATATCTTCTTTTATTATATCGTATATTAGACTTTCTTTATAGCTTAATTTGTTTAAAGATTTTAAAGGTGTAAATATAATTGGATGATGAGTAATAATCATATTAGCATCTATTTCTAAAGCCTTTTCTAAAACCCTTCTATCTAAGTCCAAGGCAATAAGTATTTTTCTTATTTTCACTTCTGGGTCTCCTATTTGAAACCCAGTATTGTCCCATTTATCAACTAAATATCTAGGAGTCCAGTTGTCTAATAATTTAATAATCTTAGCTGCTTTCAATTTCTAATAATACCTCCTTTAAATCCATTAGGTTTTTATTTAACTCTTCTTGCCGTTTAATACTTTTCTCTGTTTTAACTCCTTTTAATTCTATTAATATTCCTTCCACTATATTAATTTTATAATTAATAAATTCTTTTAACAATGGATTTTCATTTATTATTAATTTTTCTCCTATTTCATAATATATATCTTTTGTGACAAAACCTTTACCCTTTTTAGCATAAATTATTTCATAAAATTTATCTCCCTCCATGGCCAGTTCTTCATTTATTATTTCAAAATTATTTTCATATAGATATTCTCTCAATTCCTTTGATGCTATATTAGGCTGTAGTATAAAATGGGTAATAGTATTAGTTTTGGTTTTATTCTTGTCCAATATGTCTTTAATTAACAGCCCTCCCATTCCTGCAATTATTACTGTATCTATTTCAAAGGGTAGTACTATATCTAATCCATCTCCTAATCTAATTTCAATATCTTTTTCAAGATTATTTATTTTTACATTTTCTATTGTTTTTTCCAAAGAATTTTTGCTAATATCTGAAGCTATTACTTTTTTAGATATATTGTTTTTTGCTAAATAAATTGGGATATAACCGTGGTCACATCCTATATCACCTACTATAGTGTTTTTAGGTACAAAATCTGCTATTTTCTGTAGTCTATTGGATAGTTTCATATAATTCGTCCTTTCCTATATTATGATAATTTTAAAAAAATTCTCCCTAAAACTTAAATAAGCAAGAAACAAAAATAACAATATGGTCATACAATTAAAGATTCGCATTTGCGAATCTTTAATTATTCTAAGAAATCTTTTAGCTTTTTAGATCTACTAGGATGTCTTAGTTTTCTTAAGGCTTTAGCCTCTATTTGTCTAATTCTTTCACGGGTTACATCAAATTCTTTACCTACTTCCTCTAGGGTTCTTGCTCTTCCATCATCTAAACCAAATCTAAGTCTTAATACTTTTTGTTCACGAGGAGTAAGGGTGTCTAAAACTTCTATTAATTGTTCCCTAAGCATAATAAAAGTCGCTGCATCAGCAGGAGCTAGGGCATTTTCATCTTCAATAAAATCACCAAGATGGCTGTCTTCCTCTTCTCCAATAGGAGTCTCTAAAGACACTGGCTCTTGAGCAATTTTCATAATTTCTCTTACCTTTTCTACTTCCATATTCATTTCCTTGGCTATTTCATCAGGTGTTGGGTCTCTTCCTAATTCCTGTACCAATTGTCTTTGAACTCTAACTAATTTGTTAATAGTCTCTACCATATGAACTGGAATTCTAATGGTTCTTGCTTGATCCGCAATAGCTCTGGTAATAGATTGACGAATCCACCAAGTTGCATAGGTACTAAATTTATATCCTTTTTTATAATCAAATTTTTCTACAGCCTTCATTAATCCAAGATTTCCTTCTTGAATTAGGTCTAAAAACAACATGCCTCTTCCTACATATCTTTTTGCAATGCTTACTACCAGTCTTAAATTGGCTTCTGCCAACTGCCTTTTTGCAACTTCATCCCCTGCTTCCATTCTTTTTGCCAGTTCAATTTCTTCTTCAGCAGTTAGTAAGGGAATTTTGCCTATTTCTTTTAAATACATTCTAACAGGATCATCTACAGCTATTCCCTTTGGAGCTGACAGATCTTCTTTTTCAATATCTTCTTCATCTACTTCATCTATTTCATCAGTTTCTAAAAGAATTTCCTCTTCCTTATCTCCAACAATGTCTATTCCCATATCTTCTAATCTTTGATATATATCATCTATTTGTTCAACTTCTAAATCAATCTCCTCCAACAAATCAGCTATTTCTTTATATGTTAATATACCTTTCTTTTTACCCTTTTCTATTAGTTTTTTTACGGCTTCCATTTGCTCTTTTTTAACATCATCACCATCTTTGTTTTTTTGTACCAATGCCGCTCCCTCCCTTCCAGAATTTAAATATATGATTCTAATTCATTTTTTAGCTCTAATTGTCTTAAGGATAATTCTTTAAATTCTTCCATGTTTTCACCATTTAAATTATTTCCTATTTCTTGAATCTTTTTAGTTACACTATCTAGTTCCATTTTTAGTTTTGAAAAATTTATAGTATTAATTAAATCTTCTATAGTTTTTTCCATATCATTAGATAAAAAATGTATATTCTGATTTAAAATTTCATTTACAGTATTTAAATCTAATTTTTCTTTATCTTTAATATTATTTAAGATAAATTGATGGTCTATATTATTTAGTAAAGGATTAGAATTATATTCCCTAAATATAATTTCTGCTAAAAAACTACATTCATAATTAAAAAAATCCTCCATAGCCAAATATCTGTTAATTATATCAAAATAAGATTTATTTTCAATCATTAATTTTATTAAAAGTTTTTCTGCCTTTAAATGTCCCGATTCAAGTACAAGATTTACAGGCTCTATTTTATCTTTATTATGTCTAAATCCTCTATTAATATACTTGTCCTTGGAAATTCTTGTATTAGAATTATAATTTCTACCTAATACTTCCTTTTCTATTGCCTCTTTTGAAATTCCTGTTTCTTTTGATATTTTACTAATATATACATCTTTTTCAATAGGAGATTTTATCCTACTTAATATTTTAGCAATTTCCTGAGTAAATTTAATTTTTCCATCTGGATTAGAAAGATTATACTTTTCCTTGTAAACAAATATATAATAATCTATATAGTTTAATGGATTTTTAATAAGTTTTTCAAATTCTCTAATTCCATTTTCTTTTATAAAATCATCTGGGTCTTGATTTAGTGGAAGTAATATTACCTTTGCTTCAACTCCTTCTTTTCTCAATATATTAATTGCCTTTGTAGTGGCATTAATACCTGCATTATCTGAGTCATAACATATTAATACTTCTTTTCCATATCTTTTTAACAATTTTGCTTGATTTGATGTAAAGGCAGTTCCAAGACTAGCTACTGCATAATTTATTCCATTGTTAAAAAGGGCTATTACATCCATATATCCTTCAACTAATATAATTCTTTCCCTATTTGAATGTTTTCTAACTAAATTTAAACCATATAAATTATTTCCTTTTGTAAAAACCAATGTATCCCTAGAATTTAAATATTTAGGCATAGTTTCATCTATTACTCTGCCTCCAAATCCAATTACTCTATTTTTTGTGTCTATTATAGGAAATATTATTCTATTTCTAAACTTATCATAATATCCAGTCTTATCTCTCCTCATACCTATTAATCCAGCTTTTTCTAAATCTTTTTCATTATAGCCTTTTCCTAATAAATATTTATATACACCATCCCAATTATCCTCGGCAAAACCAAGACCAAATTGATTAATAGTTTTTCTTTTAATTTTTCTATTTTTTATATATTTTAATGCTTCTTGGTTTTTAATTAAATTAGAATAATAGAATCTAACAGCTTCTCTATTTATTTCATATATTTTCTCCTTTTCTAATTCTAATTTTTTTTCCTTTTCACTTTTTTCAGTTAAAGGTATCCCTAATTTATTTGCCAAATACTCAGAAGCCTCTAAAAAAGACATGTTTTCCATCTTCATTACAAAAGAGATTACATCTCCACCTTCTCCACATCCAAAACAATGAAAAAACTGTTTTGTCTCTGATACAGTAAAAGATGGAGTTTTTTCATTGTGAAAAGGACATAATCCAACAAAATTTGCACCACTTCTTTTTAAATTTAAATATTCAGATACTATATCTACTATATTTGCCTCATCGTGGATCCTTTCTATTACTTCATCATTAATAATATAAGCCATTTTTACCACCTTTAAGCTTTCCAACAATAATACGCTTTGTCTATATTCGACAAAAATTCCAATAATCCTTCTTTTTTTTAAAATTTTTCCCAAGCTTTTGGAATAAATAATTCCTTAAATAAATTAACTACAAATCTATCTGTCATTCCTGCAATATAATCAGAAATAATATCTTCTTTGGAAAAATTTTTCCCATCATAAAGTTCTCTATGTTCCTTAGGTAGTTGATTAAAATTATTAAAATAATAATTATAAACTTGTTCTATAATATATATTGCTTTATCTTCCTCTTTTTTTGCAACACTATTTAAATATACCCTTTCAAACATAAAATCCCTTAATTTTTTTGTATAATATTTTATTTCTTCACTCATGGATATTTTTTCTTTTTCTAAACTATTATTTATTACATCTAATATCATTGTATTAATTCTTTCCCCATGGGTTTCTCCCAATACATTAATACAATCCCTAGGTATATCAGAGTTTTTAATAATATTTCCACGAATGGCATCATCTATATCGTGATTTATATAAGCTATCCTATCTGCAATTCTAACTACGTGTCCTTCTAATGTTTTAGGCATATCTTTGCCAGTATGATTTAATATTCCATCTTTAACTTCATAAGTAAGATTGAGACCATTTCTCTTTTCTGAGTGTTCTAAATACTCTACAACTTTTATACTTTGTTCATTATGTCGAAAACCCTTAGGATTTAATTTATTTAATACCTTTTCTCCTGTATGGCCAAAGGGTGTATGGCCTAAGTCATGAGCTAAGGCAATAGCCTCTACTAAATCTTCATTTAATTTTAGAGATCTTGCTAAAGTTCTAGATATTTGTGCCACTTCTAAAGTATGAGTTAATCTAGTTCTATAATGATCTCCTTCAGGAGCTATAAATACTTGAGTTTTGTGTTTTAATCTTCTAAAGGATTTAGAATGGATTATTCTATCTCTATCTCTTTGAAAATCAGTACGGATAGAGCATTTTTCTTCATATAAAGTCCTACCCTTTGATTCTTTACTTAGAGTTGCATAGGGAGATAAGATGTTTTTTTCCCATTCTTCAATTTGAATTCTACTAGTATTCATATAATCATCCTTTATTTCATATTAATAAAAACTTCCGCTCTTATATATATACAACATAAAATCAAATAATCCTCTATTATTTAGAAAAGTTTTAATGTATTTTATAAACTAGAAAGAAGTGTTGTATACAACACTTCTTTCTAGTCCAATATAAATTCTCCAAAGTTTTCCTTCATATGGTCTATTACTATTCCAGCTGTTTCCTCAACTGCTTTATTGGACACATCTATTACTACACAATTTAGTTTTTCCATTACTTTCCGAGAATATTCAAGTTCTAATTTTATTCTTTCTATACTAGCATAATTAGCATTATTTTTTAAACCTAAGGATTTTAGCCTTTCTGCTCTAATTTCATTTAATTTAAATGGATTGGCTATTAAGCCAAAAACTCTTTTTGAATCTTTTAAAAATAATTCTTCTGGTGCAGGTACTTCTGGCACTAAAGGCACATTTGCTACTTTAAAATTTTTATGTGCTAAATACATAGATAAGGGTGTTTTAGATGTTCTAGATACACCTACCAATACTATATCAGCTTTTTTAATTCCCCTAGTATCTTTTCCATCATCATATTTAACAGCAAATTCTACTGCCTCTACTTTTTTAAAATACTTTTCATCTAGCCTTCTTATAAGTCCAGATTCCCTTTTTGGTTCATATTCTAATACTGATTCTAATGCATCTAGTGCAGGAGTCATTAAGTCCACTGTAGGTATATTGTATTTTCTTCCCATATCTAAAACAAAATCTTTTAGGCTTTCAATTACTATGGTATATATTATTATGCATTTTTCATATTGGGCCTCTTCAAATATTTCCAATATTTGATCTTCATGTGTTATATATGGGAACCTTCTGACTTCATATCTATCGGGACTAAATTGACTAACAGCAGCCCTAGCTACCTGCTCTCCAGTTTCCCCAATAGAATCTGATAATACATATATTATAATATTCCTGTCCATATCTTCCCCCCTACTCATTATTTCCTAGTTCCACCAGAAATCTGGTAACAGTAGTCTTGTTAATTACACCTACTACTTTATAGGCTTTTTCATCTTCATCTAATATTACTTCTTCAACTACTGGAAGACTATCTATTTCATGTTCTATTAATTTCATGGCAGCTTCTAATAGGGTTTCATCTGGAGTAGTTAATACTATATTTGGCATTCTAGTCATTATCACAGCTACAGGTGTGTTGTGTAAATTCAAACCACCTATGGCATTTTTTAGAAAATCCTTTCTACTAACTACTCCAGTGAGATAACCATTAGCTGTTACATATACAGTACCAGCATCCTCTAAAAACATAGTCACTATAGCATCATATATTATAGTTTCCTCATCTACTATTACTGGAATAGCCTTTCTATCAGAAACTTTTTCCTCTTTAATTTTTTCTGATATAAAAGAAAAAGTAGTTTTACCAGTATAAAAATAACCTACCTTTGGTCTAGCATCCAATATCCCTGACATTGTAAGTATGGCCAAATCTGGCCTAAGGGTAGCTCTTGTTAAATTTAGTTGTTTTGCAATATTTTCCGCAGTTATAGGTTGATTATATTTAACAATACTGATGATTTTTTCCTGTCTTTCAGTTAATTGTATGGAAATCACCACCTATTTCAAAAATAAATTATTTTACTTAATCAGTTTAGATAAATCACATATTAATAACATAGTTTCCGAAATTTTAGCCAATAACCCTAATCTATTTTCCCTTATATCTTCATCTTCCACCATTACCATTACCTTATCGAAGAAGTTGTCTACTGGTTCTTTTAATGCCATAAATTTGTCTAAAGCTTTGTCATATTCTTTTTTCTTAAGAGAATGTAATACTTCTTCCTCTATGCTATTAAAAGCTTTGTATAGTCCAATTTCAGCTTCCTCTATTAGTAAATCTTCTCTAACTTCTTTTCTATTAGATTTGTCAGCAAGATTTACTACCCTATTAAAAGTCATAATTACATCTTCCAAGCCTTCTTCTTCTAAATAAGCATTTATTTTATCTGCTCTAATTTTTAAATCATATATATCGTCTATATCTGTACTAATAACCCCATCTACTATATCGTATCTTATACCCATATCTATAAACATATTTTTAATTCTGCCATTGAAAAATTCCAGTATTTCAGATTTTATTTCCTTATAATTAAATACTAAATTATTTTCATCTACATAAATATATAGTGCAAAATCAATGATTTCTTCTAGACTAAGGCTTATTTTTTTATCTAATACAATATTGATTATACCAAGGGCTTGTCGTCTCAATCCATAAGGGTCTTGAGAGCCTGTTGGCTGCAAACCTATGGCAAATGAACCTGCTATAGTATCTAATTTATCTGAAATACTTAATATAGCGCCTGCTGTAGTAGTAGGTAATATATCTCCTGAAAATCTAGGTAAATATTGTTCAAATACTGCGATGCTTACTATTTCATTTTCTCCTGATTTTTTTGCATATTCCATGCCCATTTTTCCTTGTAATTCTGAAAACTCTCCTACCATATTGGTGACTAAATCAGCCTTTGATAAATAAGCTGCTCTTTCTAAATTCTTTTGAGTTTCTTCTCCCACTGCTAAATAGTCTCCAATTTTCTTAGATAATCTTTGCACCCTAATGGTTTTATCGTATAAAGTACCTAGTTTTTCTTGAAAAACTACGTATTTTAATTTTTCTACATAATTTTCTAATGGAATTTTAATATCTTCTTCATAGAAAAATTTTGCATCTTCAAGTCTTGCTCCTAGCACCTTTTCATTACCTTTTACCACTGTGTCTAAATGTTCTTCATTACCATTTCTAATGGTTATAAAGTAAGGAAGTAGTCTGTTTTTATCATCTACTATGGGAAAAAATCTAAGTTGTTCCTTCATAGGTGTTATAATTACATCCCTTGGAAGAGATAAATATTCTTCTTTAATTTTTCCTATGGCAGGCTTTGGATATTCAACTAAATAGGTAACTTCGTTTAATAAGTCCTCATCTATTAAAAGATTACCTCCCTTTTCCTTTGCTAATCTTTCTGACCCATATCTTATTATATCTTTTCTCTTCTTTTGATCTACTAAACAATAATTAGCTTCTAATTTTTCAAAATATTCATCTACTGAATTTAATTCTATATTATTATCTCCTAAAAATCTATGACCCTTGGTAATATTGCTTACCCTTATTCCTTCAATTTGAAAAGGTACAATCTTATTATTCATTATAGATACTATCCACCTAATAGGACGAGCAAATCTTAAATTTTTTCCACCCCATTTCATGGATTTTGGAAAATTAATAGATTTTATAATCTTAGCCATATTTTCTGCTAAAACTAATTCAGTTTCTCTTCCCAGTTTTGTGACATTTCCAAATATATATTCATCTCCATTATATTCTTCTATAGTAATTTGAGATAAATCTATTTTTTGTCCCTTCATAAAACCTTGTAAAGCCTTACTTGGATTACCTTGATTATCATAGGCAATTTTCTTTGTAGGACCTTTAACTTTTAATTCTAAAGTTTCTTGTTTGTCATATAGTCCTTCTATTATTAATGTCAATCTTCTAGGTGTTGCATAAGTCTTTATACTTTCATATTGAATTCTTTCTTCTTTTAATAAGCTTTTCATATTATTTTTTAATTGTTCCAATGCGTCATCTATTAGCCTTGCTGGTAATTCTTCTACTCCAATTTCCAGTAAATATTTGTTATTCATTTTTTATACCCCCTTCTTTTAATAGAGGATACCCTAATTCTTCCCTCTGTTCTATATATTTAGACGCAACTAATCTAGCTAAAGCCCTAACTCGTCCTATATAATGAGTTCTTTCCGTAACCGATATGGCACCTCTTGCATCTAATACATTAAAGGTATGGGAACATTTCAATACATAATCATAGGATGGAATGACTAATCCTTCTTCTATATTGTCTATTGCCTCTTTTTCATAAATATCAAATAAGTTTTTTAGTGTATCTATATTTGCCTTTTCAAAACTATAAACAGAATGTTCCTTTTCTGCCATTTTAAAAATATCTCCATAAGTAATGTTTTTATTCCATTTTATATCAAAAATACTGTCAACATCTTGTAAATACATGGCAATTCTTTCTAAACCATAGGTTAATTCTGCAGATTCTAAATCACAATTAACACTACCTACCTGCTGAAAATAGGTGAATTGTGTAATTTCCATACCATCTAGCCACACTTCCCAGCCTAAACCCCAGGCACCAAGAGTTGGCGCTTCCCAATTATCTTCTACAAATCTTATATCATGTTTTAAAGGGTCTATACCTATAACTTTTAAACTGTTTAAATAAATTTCCTGGATGTTCTCTGGTGAAGGTTTTAAAATAACCTGTAATTGATGATGTTGATATACTCTATGGGGATTTTCTCCATATCTTGCATCTTGAGGCCTCCTAGAGGGCTCCACATAGACTACTCGCCAAGGTTCAGGTCCTAATGCCCTTAAAAAAGTATGGGGATTCATTGTTCCTGCACCTTTTTCCACATCATAGGGTTCTAATATTATACAATCTTTACTACTCCAGTATTCCATCAGTTTCAGCATCATGTCCTGAAAATACATATTTTAACCTCCCTTTTAAATCTAAGTAAAATAAATACAAAAAACCTTTACATCCCCTATAGGGACGAAAGGTTACTTCCGCGGTTCCACCCTATTTAATACCTTTATGGTATTCTCTTAACAAAATATGCTCAGAAGTGCCTTTATCAATATTGTATTAGGCTTTCACTATCCCTAATTCGCTATTATTAAAATATTGATTTTATCTTCTTCATTGCATAAAAATAAAAATTTTCTACAAATAATAATTTAGCAAAAAAGTTTAGTTTTGTCAATTAGAATCTATATTTCGTTCTACTAAATTATTAATATTTATTATTTCACCATCTTCTTTTTCCACTTCTATAACACACTTAGCTAAAACCGCAGAACCAAATCCAATTAAAGTTAAAGGAGCTGATATAATCCCTCCAACTATTGCTGCTGTAACAGGTAGGCTCAGTATAATATCTCCATCTTTTTTAATTGTAATCTTAGTAACATTTCCTTTCCTAAGAATTTCTTTTAATTTATCTATCATCTTATCGCCTTTTTCAGAAATATTGTTAGCCCAAGAATTTCTATTGTCTTCTATATGGATAATAGCATCAACCACATCACCACCACATATTTCTAAAGCTTCCTTTGCTTCTTTATAGGTACAAGATGTTCTTGCTACTACTGTGTCTATTTTCTCTAATATTTCAGTCATATTATAAACCTCCATTTTCTTTCATAGATTTAATCATTTTTAATGTCCAAAACTCTTTCCTTTCTATTTTATTTAATATATATTTTACCATAATTTCATGTAATTTAAACAAGGTATCTTTAGGAATTTTTAAATAATTTAATTTATCCAAGGGAGTATATAATAAGGATTTCATGGCTTTATACATATTTATATCCATATACTCTGAATAATATCCTTTATTTGAACATTTATTACATACTATTCCACCTAATTCTATATTAAAACTAATTTGAGTAAAATCTTTATTGTTACAATTAACACATTGGTCCAAAAGAGGTTTATAACCTAAAAAAGATATGTATTTTAATCCATAGGCTAAAATAAATTTTAAAAAGTCTCTATCTAATTGAGACAATACCATTAAACCTTTTCTCAATAATAAAAATAGTTTTTCATTGGGTTCTTCTTCTAAATTAGAGATTTCTATTAATTCTAACAAATAAGAGCCATACATTAATCTATTTAAATTTTCTCTAATGGAATAAAAGGAATCTATTATTATAGCTTGATTTATATAGTAAAAGTTTTTCCCTTTATATAGATAATACTCATTATAGGAAAAATGTTGAGTATTGGCTATTAATTGAGATTTAGGTCTATAAGCTCCCCTTGCCATAGCAGAAATTTTACCATGTTTTCTACTATAGATAGTAAGTATTTTACTAGTTTCTCTAAATCTCATTTCCTTTAATACTATTCCTTCAGTTTTCGTATGCATATTTTACGACCTTTCTATTTATAGCCAAAGTATTTTAATTTTCCTTCTTTTTCTCTCCAGTTTTTCTCTACCTTTACCCATAATTGTAAATTCACCTGACTCCCCAATAAAGATTCTATATCTTTTCTAGCTGTTTTCCCAATTTCCCTTATCATTTTCCCACCTTTGCCTATTACTATACCCTTATGGGATTCCTTTTCACAATAAATAATAGCTTCTATATCTATTAATTCTTTATTTTCTCTTTTAAAAATTTCTTCTACACCTACAAATATACCATGGGGTATTTCCTCCTGTAAATTTTCTAAAGCTTTTTCCCTAATTATTTCAGATATTATAACTCTTTCTGGTTGATCTGTTATCATATCTTCTGGAAAGTATTGAGGTCCCTCTGGTAATAATTTTTCAATGGCATTTACATAGGCTGTGGTATTTTCTCCATTTATTGCTGAAATGGGAATTATTTCATGAAACATATCTAAAGCATCATATTTTAAAATCAGTTTTACTATTTCTTCTTTGCTTAATTTGTCTATTTTGTTAATTAATAGGATAATAGGAGTTTTTATAGATTTTAATTCTCCAATTATATAATTATCTAATCTCCCAGTTTCCATACTGTCATCTACCATAAATGTAATTACATCTACTTCTTCTAAAGTGGATTTAGATATCTTAAGCATATATTCTCCCAATTTGTTTTTAGGCATTTGGATTCCTGGGGTGTCTAAAAATACTATTTGATACTCAGAGGTTGTATACACTAATTGAATCTTATTTCTAGTTGTTTGAGGCTTATCAGATATAATAGATACTTTTTCTCCAATTATATGATTAAGTAAAGTAGATTTCCCCACATTTGGTCTACCTATAACTGTTACAAATCCTGATTTATACACTTTATCACTCCTATTTGTTCTCTTTCAAATCCTCTGGTCCAAAACTATGTGGTAATAATTCTTCCAATTTATATTTTTTATAATCTTCTTCAGAATTAGCAATTATTATTATGGCATCTTTACCAAATTCTCGTATAACCTGTCTACAAACTCCACAGGGATATGTAAAATCTGAATCCCCCACTACTGCCACTGCCTTAATCCTTCTATTCCCCTCTGATATAGCCTTAAATATAGCAGTTCTTTCAGCACATATTGTAGGTGAATAAGAAGAAATCTCAATATTGCAACCTGAAAAAATTTCTCCATCCTCTGTCAATACTGCAGCACCTACTCTAAATTTAGAATAAGGTACATAGGCATTTTTTTGCCCTTCTAATGCTTTTCTTATTAAATTTTTTTCATCCATATTATCTACCCCTTTAATTAATTTCTATATCTGGATTTGTTTTTACTACTTGAATCCAAGTAATCCCTGGATTTAATACTATTTCTTCTCCATTTTTATTGGAAAATATAGTTTTACTACTTCTAGATTTTTTTGACCAATTTATATCTATAGCTTTTCCATTTGTAATATATTTACCCTTTCCTTCCCCAATTAAATCTATAGCTAATCTACCTTCACTATCTATAATTTTAGTATTAGCCTCTTGTATAATTATATTTTTTGCAACAATTGGGCTTTTATCAAATTCATCAATATGTTCTTTACCATCTTTTTGTCTATAATATAATTTTTCTTCTGAATTATATATATATTTGGTTATATTGTTTTTAAAATAATTGATTATTATTTCATTTGCAATATCCCCTACTATATCTTCATCTTCTTCATGGAATTTAAAGCCTTCATATTCTCCCAATAATTTGTACTTTCTATCTTCTTGAGTTTTTCTAATAACTTCCATACTAGTATAGGTATTGTGAGGTGGTTTTTTCCTTACATTTCTATTTTTCCAAAATACTTTATTGGAGCTAGATAAACCGTCTATATCTGCAATTTTTAATTGAATAATATCTTTTTTAGCCTGAGGACTGCCTCCTACTCTAATATATATGGGATCATATTCTAATAATGTAGTTACAAAATAAGGCCTAGAAGATCTAATAGGTCCAATTAGTTCCGGTTCATTTATTAAATAAATTCCCATATATCTAGTATAGGGTGCTTCTACTAAAAATTCATAAACTATTTCCGCCTGGGATAGTCCAGATTGCCATCTAGCACTGGGATGATTGTCAAACATTATAGCCACTGGTCTTCTATTTACCCTGTTTTCTGAAACATAGATGCCAGAAAGAGGTGAAGGTACACCTTCTTTTTTAACTTCCACAGTTTTTTCTGCTTCTTCTACTTTTTCTGTCTCTTCTGCTTCTTCTAATATTTCCTTTTCAATCAATCTGGTTTCTTGTCTTGTACATGCTGTCAATAAAAACAAAATCATTAGAATAATAATTTTTTTCATAATTTGGTACCTCCACTATCCAATAATTTGAAATACCAATACTCCTACAATAATTCCTAATAAAGCCCCTATAATTACTTCCATGAGAGAGTGAATCCTTCCCTCTACTCTACTTTCTCCTACTAAAATGGCCATTGAATAAGCCAAGGTAGATACTAGCATATTATTAGCTAAAAAAGCTATTATTGTAGCAATGCAAAATGAGATAGCTGCATGTCCAGAAACTACTCCCCCTTGAAAAGGAGTTCCCTTACCTCGATAAAATATAGTTTTGAAAGCTATGGTCAATAAAATAACTAAAGCTAATGCCACAAAAGTTAAATGTATAGATGAATTTTTTAATTTATATAATACTAAATTTGTATAAGGATTTAGTCTATCAAAAAATAATAAGTATCCTACAACTAAAGCATTTATGGCTGCAATTAAAACTCCACCTGCAGCAATGTCTTTTGCGATTCTAGCTAAGGGATGAAATTCATCTGTTACTAAATCTATAGTTCTTTCAATTGCAGTATTTATCATTTCAGCCATAAATACAAAGGCTATAGTAATAAACAACATTAATAATTCTAATTTAGTAAAGTCAAAAAATAGAGATAAAAATATAACTACAATAGCTGCAGCAAAATGGAACTTCATATTTCTTTCTGTTTTTAGAGTATATATAATACCATTAACTGCATAATTAAAACTTTCAATTAAAGATTTAGATTTCATTTGTTTTTTCATTCATCCCCTTTTTTTCTAAATATTCCAATATTGTTCATTACTTTCTTTTCTTTATTTCTCATTATTGCTTTGTCTTCATCTACCATATGGTCATAACCCATAAGATGAAACATACTATGGACTGTTAAATACGCCATTTCTCTAATTAAAGAATGGCCATATTCTATAGATTGCTCTAAAGCTTTTTCTCCAGAAATTATTATATCTCCAAGCATAGGTATATCCCCAAATTCATCATTTAAAGGAAAAGATAATACATCAGTTTCTTTATCTATATTTCTATACTCCCTATTTAGTAGTCGTATTTCCACATTATCTACTATAGATATACTTATTTCATAATCTGTAGCACCTTTTTCCAATAATAAAGATTCCTTAATTGCTAATTTTAAAATTTCTACCATATTTTCATCTATTTCAATTTTGTCTTGTCTATTATCTATATATATTTCCATTTATATCTCTCCCTTATTTTTCTCCATATCTAAATCTGGATATTCTATTCTTTCATGGAATATTCCCATTACTGTAGAAGAAAAAGCATTGGCTATAGTATTTAAGTCCTTTAAAGTCAAATCACATTCATCTAATTGCCCATCATCTAATTTACCCTTTATAATACTTCTTATCATTTCTTCAATATTTTTCTTATTAGGCTCTTTAATTGACCTAACTGCTGCCTCAGTAGAATCTGCCAACATTACTAAGGCTGCTTCCTTTGTCTGGGGCTTTGGACCAGGATATCTAAAATCTTCTATTTTCACTTCTATATTCTCTTCATTTTGTTTTGCCTTATGATAAAAAAACATTACTGCAGTATCTCCATGGTGCTGAGCTATAATATCTATTATTTCCTTTGGAATCCTATGTTGTTTAGCCAATGTAATTCCATCTTTAACATGATTTGTAATAATTAATGTACTCATACTAGGCTGCAATTTATCATGGGGATTTTCTAGACCTAATTGATTTTCTTTGAAAAAATAAGGTCTACTAAGTTTACCAATATCGTGATAATAAGAGCCAACCCTAGCTATTAATGGATCTGCTCCAATGGCTTCAGCTGCCCTTTCACTGAGATTTCCCACAACTATACTATGGTGATAAGTGCCTGGTGCTTCTAGTAATAATCTTTTTAATAATGGTTGATTAGGATTAGATAGTTCTAGTAGTTTTAATGGGGTAATTATTTCAAATACATTCTCCCAAATAGGTAGGGAGCCAATTGTTAACACTCCACAAAAAACTCCATTTAGAAGACCATAACTAGATTTAGACAATATATCTATTAATTCTAATTTCTTTATAAGTCCAAAGGATACTATAGTTAATACATTAAATAAACCTACTAGTAGACCATTTAATAATATATTGTATCTTTGCTGTTGCTTAGTTACTAAATATGCTCCTATACTACCACTAATTAAATGCATAGCTATAATAATCTCATCTAATTTTAAAATAAAACTTAATATAAAAGAAATAAACATATTTACTATTAAAGCCAATCTAATATCTATTAATATGGCTACTAGTAATGCAGCAGTACTGACAGGCATTATATAAGGAGATATACTATAAGTTCCTTCAGAGATTAGTATGGTGGTTACTATTATTAAAGTTAAAATCAATAACTTATGCCCATCTAATACTTCCTTATTAAACAAATATACATAACCAAAGACTACTAATTGTAATAATACTACTAATAGTATTATTCCCATTACAGTGGTCTTGTCATAGCCTTCTTTTTCTTTAAGTAAACCTGATTCTTTAATTAAGGCTAAATCATTACTATCAATAATGTCTCCCTTTCTAACAATTACTTGATGTTCCTTTATTATTACTGGCTCTACTTTTGCCATTTCTTCTTCTCTTCTTCTTTGGGTAGCTTCTTCGTCTATAAATTTATTTGCCTGAATAGTATTAGTTAACAATGCTACCCCTAATTGTTTTTTGTTTTCAGAAAAATCCATAGTTTCGAAAATCTTTTCAATATTAGCTTTTTCATATTCTAAATCTTCTTCTTTAATTCCAACTCCCATAATTTGATTAATTAAATCATTAATATTGTTCTCAAAATTATCTAACTCCTCTGGTTTTAATTTTAGTGCTGTATAGTATTCGTTTTTTGAAAGAAGTATTCTAGATTCTTCACTTAAAATTTCCGCCTTCTTAGATATGGAAATAGATTCATCCTCCTGAAGTTCTCTAATTTTATTGAAAAATTCCCTAATATTAGATTTCATAGTCATTTGAACTGAAGGACTTATCCTATATCTAGGCTCCACTGAAGCATATGCTTCTCTTTTTAATTTTTCAGTGGCATGTTTGTCTTCTATTTCCTTTGTAGCTCTAATTTCTAATGGGGCTTCGTCTCCAACCTTAACATCTATTCTTTTAGTTTCCACCTTTTGAATAGTGATAAAAAAAAGAACTGCTGTAAAGACTAAAAGCAATAATCCATTAATATAGGTTTTTTTATTTTTTATACTAAGCTTTTTATTTCTCTTATATTCCCTTTTTTGTTTCATTTGGGTTTTCCCCCTTATCTATCTCCTTTAGATTCATATTTATCATAGGCTTCAATGATTTTTTGAACCAAAGGATGTCTAACTATATCGTATTTAGTTAAATGTACCATATCTATACCCTCTACATCTTCAAGAATCTTAGATGCTGTTACTAAGCCAGAGGTCCTACCTCTTGGCAAATCTATTTGGGTAATATCACCAGTTATTATAGCCTTTGACCCAAAACCTAATCTAGTTAAAAACATTTTCATCTGTTCATTAGTTGTGTTTTGAGCTTCATCTAGTATTACATAAGCTGAATCCAAAGTCCTGCCCCTCATATATGCCAAAGGCGCCACTTCTATTAAACCTTTTTCCATTAATTTTAAATAAGTTTCAAAACCTAGTATATCAAATAATGCATCATAAATTGGTCTTAAATAAGGATCTACTTTTTCTTGCAAATCTCCTGGTAAAAATCCTAAACTTTCCCCAGCCTCCACCGCTGGTCTAGTTAAAATTATCCTATTTACTTCTTTATTTTTAAAAGCATTTACAGCCATAGCCATGGCCAAATAAGTTTTGCCTGTGCCTGCAGGACCAATACCAAATACTATATCATTATTTTTAATACCATCTACATATCTTTTTTGTCCTAAAGTCTTAGGTTTAATGCTTTTTCCAGAAGCAGTTATACATACTATATCATTTAATAAATCTTTTACGTTTTCTTCCTTGCCTTCAAGTATTAATTGAATGGTATATATAAGATCGTGTTTAGTAAGCCTTTTTTGAGTTTTAATTATCTCTATTAACTTTTCTATTAATCTTTCTCCTAATTCTGTAGACAATTTATCTCCTATTAAAATAATTTTCCCTTCTCTTAACAAAATTTCAATATTTAATTCTTTTTCAATTGTTTTTACATTTTCATCTAGTTGCCCAAATAATTCTGCAATAATTTTATTATCATTTATTGTTATCTTTCTTTCATATTTATTTTTAGCCAAATTAAAGCCTCCCTTAGTTTATGTTAATCATATGTTTTTCTCCAATATCCTCAATTGTTTCAATAACTATATAAGTGGATAATATCCCTTCGTTTATATAATATTTTACATCTTTAGATTGAATTTTAGCATCTTCAGGAATTTTTTCATTTAATTCTAAAACTCCTTGAATATAAGTGGATTTTTTAAGAAAATCTATATTTTGTTTAATTTCTTTTAACTCCACCTCTTTATATTCATGGGTAAAGATTTTAAAAGGTAATTTAATTTTGTTTTTGAAAAAATCTATTTCTTTTATATTTTCATTATAATATTTAAAAGGTATTTCTTCTTTAAATAATTGAAATGCTTTTTTACCTATTTTAATTTCTTGAAATTTTATAACTTCCCCAGTCTCTTCTTTTATGGTTTTAATAATTGGTTCCTCTACTTTTATAGAATATCTAGTATAGGCCAATACTTCCCCCTCAGAATGAACCAATGTATATTCGTCTTCTCTATCAATTATACCAGTAATAAGTATTTGTCCCTTCTCAACTATATCCCCTTTTCTTACTAAGGTTTTCCCATTTCTTGCTATGGCTTTTATTATTACTCCTTTTTTATTAGCTACTATATTGCATGGAATAGACATATCCAATTGTTCCGGCGGCAAAGTCTGCTCCTTTACTTCTAATATTAATTTAGTTCCCTTTGTTTCTATGTTTACAAAAGAAAAAATCTCAAATTGGTTTAGGATCAATTCTTCAATATAATCCTTGTCTATTTTGTATTTTATCATACCTAATTTAATATTTTCATTTTCTAAAAATTTTATAATGTCTTGAGTATCAATTATGGAATTACCTATAATCTCAATATCCCAAACAATAGATGAGAGAAACATTACCAATATTAAGAAAATGACAATTCCAATTCCCAACATTTTTCTATTTCTGAATTTATACAAAATAAAAGGCAGACCGATTTTATCTATTATCTCTACTTGACATCCTACCTTTTTTACTATTTCCTTTAAGGATTTAAAACCTTCTATGGTGGTTTTCATTTTTAATATGGTATAATCTATTCTCTTTATATCCCATAAATATATATCTTTAGTAGCAGCTAAGTTTAAAAATCTTTCTAAGGTTAATCCTTCAATTTTAATAATAACATATCCTTTTAAATAAAGCCATATTTTTATAATTCCCATAAGTACACCCCTCAAACTATTATTTCTAAACTTTCAATATTTCCAATAGCTATTATTTCTTCTTGTAGTATGGTTTTTAACTCCAGCTTTGTACCCTCAATTTTTATTATTCCAATAGAAGAATTAATTCTCAGGGTGTTTTCAGTATATTCAATAATTCCTTTATGATTTAATATATTGATTTGTATATTTCCAATTATAGTTATTTTCGGCAAGTCCATAACTATATCTTTAGGTAGTTCTAAAGCTTCTGATATATTATATTTTAAATTATCCATTTTATTTTTCATTTAACCCCCCCTAAATAATTTTATGCTTAAATTAATAGGGGTATTCATTAAATGAAATTAAGAAAAATGCAAGAGGCTAAGGCCCCTTGCATTTTTACCTTCTTAAACTTTTAGGTTTAGACAAAATTTCAGAATATATTATACCTTTTATTATATCTTCTTTTTTTGCTTCAAAAACCTTTTCTCTTTTAATAGTTGTCTTTTTTGCTCCTATTTCATCTTGATTTTCACTATATACCTTTGAAAACGGTTCTTCCCAAGATTTCATTTCTAAAGATTTGTCTGATTTAAAAACTTGTGTTTTTTCTCTTTTAGGAGTTTTTTCTGGCTCCTTATAAGCTTTTACTTTTTTGGGGATTTCCGTCTTTTTATTTTCTTTTTCTCCTTGAATCTTTTTTTTGTCCTTAATACTTTTTAAAATTAAATCTATAATTAATATTAATATAAGGTAGAATATACTTCTTGGGAACATATTATCCCCTCCATTTTATTACTTATCCTCATCAGTCATTTTGGATATGGATTCTCTCATATCTGTATCTGCTAATATATTTCTCATATTATAATAATCCATAAATCCCATATTTCCTTCTTTTAAAGCATTGGCTATAGCTAATGGCACTTCTGCCTCTGCCTCTACTACTTTGGCCTTCATAGCTTGAACTTCCGCCACCATTTCTTGTTCTTTAGCAACTGCCATAGCTCTTCTTTCTTCTGCCTTAGCTTGAGCTATTCGCTTATCTGCTTCTGCTTGATCAGTTTGTAATTTAGCTCCTATATTTCTACCTACATCAACATCTGCAATATCTATGGACAGTATTTCAAAAGCCGTTCCTGAATCTAATCCTTTGTCTAAAACAGTTTGGGATATGGAATCTGGGTTTTCCAATACATCTTTATGAGTTTCAGAACTACCTACAGTTGTAACAATTCCTTCTCCAACTCTGGCTATTATAGTTTCTTCACCTGCTCCACCTACTAGCCTTTCTATATTAGCTCTTACAGTAACTCTGGCTTTAACAATTACTTCAATACCATCCTTAGATACTGCTGCAATTTGTGGAGTTTCTATTACCTTAGGATTTACACTAACTTGAACTGCTTCTAATACATTTCTCCCTGCTAAATCAATTGCAGCGGCCCTTTCAAATTCTAAGGGTATATTAGCCCTTTGGGCTGCAATTAATGCATCTACTAATGTGTTAACATTACCCCCTGCTAAGTGATGAGCTTCCAATTTGTCTACTCCTATAGTTAATCCTGCTTTTGTAGCCTTTATCATAGGATTTACTATTCTAGAAGGTACTACCCGTCTAAGTCTCATGCCAATTAAAGTACCAATTTTAATTTTTACTCCTGAAAAATGGGCTGTTATCCATAGTCCAACTGGAATAAAAGTAAAAAACAAAATCACCAAAATAATTATTAATGCTGCAATTCCAATAGTAAAAGCTGCTGGCATATTAAACCCTCCTTACAATTATTTTTGAACCTTCTACCCTTACAACTTTAACTTTAGACTCCCTAGGTATAAAAACTCCCTCAGATAATGCATCTAATCTTTTTCCATCTATTTCAATAATCCCAGAAGGGCGAAGTTCCGATATACTAATACCTGTTTTCCCTAAATACTCCTCATGTGTAGTAGTACTAAGATATCCTTCTTCATCCTTTTGAGAAGTACTTAAAATAATATTATTAAAGCGAGGACTTTTATTCCCGTATTTTACTAATAATATGGTTATTATGGCTGTAATAATAATAGCTATACTTAAAGATATAAGCGCAGATGAAACTGTGCCCATTGCTAAAATTGTTCCTGCAAGAATTAATATTATACCAGATATACCTGGTAAACCAAAACCTGGAATTATAGCCTCGATTATTAATAAAATTAAACCTGTAACAAATATAGCAAGGGAAGTCCATTGTGAATGTCCCGCAATTATATTACCTCCGAAAAAAAGTCCAAAGGCTATTATACTAATGGTTCCTCCAATTCCAAAACCTGGAGTAAATACTTCTATTATCATGCCTATAAACCCTATAGTCAATAATAATGTACCTATATAAGGATTTGCCAATGTTCTAGCTAATTTTAATTCTAAATTTTCTTCTAATTTCACCACATTACTATAAGATATATTAAAAGCTTTAAGGATTTCTTCATAATCATTAGATACTAAATCACAAACACCATATTCTAAGGCTTCATTTCCCGTTAAATTTAGAAGTTCTCCCTTTTTTGATATTCCTTCAATATAAATATTCTTATCTGCCATGGCTTCAATTATTTTAGCATCCCTTCCCCTATATTGTGCCACATCTCTTAAAATACCTCTCCACATAGACATTATTTTTTCCGTATTTGGTATAGTTTCTGCTGAACCAATAGTAGAAGATTTAGACATAACAACTTTTTCTGACGAAATAGTAATTAACACTCCTGCTGATATAGCCTTTGTATTAACATAGGCTATAGTGGGTGTTTTTAAATCTATAATCAGATTTTTTATTTTTTCAGCTTCATTAATAAGACCACCGTAGGTATCAATTTCAAATATAATTGCCGAAGGAGATTTTTTTTCTATATCTTTTAAAACTGAGCTTAAATAATTATAGCTAGCTTTGTTAATTTCTCCTTTTAAAGGAATTATATACACATCTCCTTTATTTTCTGCAAATACATTGGTATAAAATAAAATAATAATTAAAAATAATAATATAGAAGTTCTAGTCTTCTTCAATAAATTCACCCCCTTATATTCATTATATTGATACCCAAGGTGAAATACAATAAATATTTTATTATAATAAAAACCTGGGTCGCCCCAGGTTTATTCTAATATTTTTCTTGCTATTTTATTAACAGTACCTCCATCTGCTCTGCCTTTAACCTTAGGCATTACAGATTTCATTATAATTCCTATATCCTTCATAGATTTAGCTTCTACTTCTTCAATTGTTTCTCTAACTATTTTCTCAATTTCTTCTTCAGTTAATTGTTTCGGTAAATATTCTAATAAAATTTCCATTTCCTTTTCTGTTAATTCCACTAAATCTTGTCGTTCCCCTTTTTTAAAGTCTTCAATTGCATTTTTCTTTTCTTTTAATTGTTTTGAGATTATTTCTATTATTTCTTCATTATTTAATTCAATTCTTTCGTCAACTTCCTTTTGCTTTATAGCTGCTCTAACCATAGTAATAGTATTTTTTCTAATGGAATCTTTGTTTTTCATAGAAGTTTTCAAATCTTCCATAAGTTTTTGTTTCAGGGACATAAATACACCTTCTCACTTTTATCATATTAATACCTATGTTTTTTCCTTCTAGCTGCTTCGGATTTCTTTTTCTTTCTTACACTTGGTTTTTCATAATGCTCTCTTTTTCTATATTCATAAAGAACACCTGAACGTGCACATTGTCTTTTAAACCTTCTAAGTGCATCATCAAGAGATTCATTCTCTCTTACTTTAATTTCCGCCATTATTCTCCCTCCCCTCTTCCAATGCAAGAGTTAGTATACTATCTATGGTAAGCGGAACACGACACTAATAAATTATACATTATATCAAGGATTTCTGCAACTATAATTTAGCCTGGAGGCCATAAAAGCTGACGACCTGCCAATAGGTGAAAATGAATATGGGAAACAGTCTGTCCACCATTTTCTCCACAATTATTGACAATCCTATAGCCTTCTTGGTGAATTCCCAAATCCTTAGCCAATTTATTTATAACCACAAATATATGCCCAATTAAATGGGAATTATCCTCATTAATATAATTTGTTGATTCTATATGTTCCTTTGGTATTACCAAAATATGAACAGGAGATTGAGGGTTTAAGTCTTTAAAGGCTATAACCTTATGGTCTTCATAAACAATATTAGACTGAATCTCTTTATTTGCAATCTTACAAAAAATACAATCTGTCATCTTTTCACCTCCCCAATTTCCCTATATATAATATATTCTATAAAAATATTATAATTCCTCTATTTTTCCTATTAAATATTCATTTTCTTTTTTTGTTAGTTTAGTATTTAGTATTAAGCCTTGGATTTTTTCAGACCCTTTGGCCTTAACTCTAATATAGTTTGTAGTATAACCTTCCATAAAATTTTGATCTTCTTTGCTATTTTCTTCATATAGTACTTTAAGCTCTTTTCCCACAAAATTTTCATTAAAATTGTTACTTAATTCCTCTCCTAAAGAAATTAACCTTTCAGAACGGACTTGTTTTACGTCTCCATGAATTTGATTTTTAAATTTACTAGCTACTGTACCTTGTCTTGGAGAATATTTAAATACGTGAATTCTAGAAAATCCAATTTCTTTAACAAAATTATAAGTTTCTTCAAATTCATTATCTGTTTCCCCAGGAAAGCCAACTATTACATCAGTTGTAATTCCTGCATTGGGCATATGTTTTCTAATTATCTTTACTATATTTTTATATTCTTCAGTAGTATATTTTCTATTCATTCGCTTAAGTACTGTATCTGAACCAGATTGAAGGGATAAGTGAAAATGATCGCATAGTTTCCCTGTCTTAACAGCCCTTGTCATAAATTCCTCATTTATTAAAGTAGGTTCTATGGAGGATAGTCTAATCCTTTCTATCCCCTGAATTTTACTAATTTCCTCTATTACATCTATTAAGCTTAAATCTCCTATATCCTTTCCATAAGAAGCTATGTGAATTCCTGTTAATACTATTTCCTTAAAACCAGCATCCCTTAATCTTATACATTCTTCTATAATATCGGATAATTCTCTACTTCTAATAGGCCCTCTAGCGTATGGGATTATACAATAGGAGCAAAACTGATTACATCCATCCTGAATTTTAATATTTGCTCTAGTTTTTTCTTTAATATCCACAATTTTTAAATTTTCAAAATCCTTTCGTCTATTAATATTGCCCACAATATTTATTTTTTTACCTTCTAATATGGCTTTTTCACATAAATCTACTACTTTATCCCTTTGAGTAGTCCCTATTATTACATCTACTCCTTCTATTCTCTCAACTTCATCTGGAGAAATTTGAGAATAACAGCCTACTACTGCAATTGTGGAATTAGGATTAAGTTTTTTTGCTCTTCTAATAAATTGTCTAGATTTTTTATCCCCAAAATTAGTTACAGTACAAGTATTTATTACATATATATCTGCTATTTCATCATTACCCACTATTTTATAACCGTGTCTTTCAAATAATTCTTCCATAGCCTCTGTTTCGTATTGATTTACTTTACAACCAAGGGTATGAAAAGCTACCTTATTCATCTTATCATCTCCAAACCACCAAATTCATATAGTACAATAGAGGATACAACTAGTCCTGCAGTTTCAGTTCTTAAAATCCTAGGACCTAAGGTGACAATTTGTCCACCTATTTCTTTCAAAGCCTCTATTTCATATTTTTCATAGCCTCCTTCAGGACCTATGATTATGTGGATTTTATCTTTATTGTTCTTTAAAACTTCTTTTAAGCCTAAAGCTTTTTCTTCTTCATAGGGAACTATTATATTTTTTTCCCCTTTTAGTATATCAATCATTTGATTAAAATCCATTATATTATTTACCCTAGGTAAAATATCCCTTTTACTCTGCTTTGCAGCTTCTTCACTAATACTTTGCCATCTCTTTAATCTATTTTCTTCTTTTCTCTTATCCTTAAACTTAACTATTGTTCTATTCATAATAATAGGATAAAATTCCTTTACTCCCACTTCAACAGCTTTTTGAATAATATAATCCATTTTGTCCCCTTTGGCTATTCCTTGATAAAGAATTATATCTATTGGCGCCTCATTTTTTCCTGGAAAATCCTCTATTATATTGGCAACTATACAATTGGAATTAAAACTTAAGATTTCTGATACATATATATGTTCATTAGAAACAATCTCTATTTTATCCTTTGGATTAAGTCTTAATACATCTTTAATATGTTTTATGTCTTTTCCAATTATTTTAATTGTATTATTTTCAATTTGGTTTGAATTTACAAAAAATCTATGCAATATATCCACCTATTCTTTTACACTAATAATACTAGCCCATTCTTCCATTTTGTTTATCTCTAATATTTTAAAACCATTTTCAATTAAGGCTTCTTTTACCATTTCTACTTTCTCATTTATTATTCCAGAAGCAATAAAAATCCCTTCATCAAATAAATAATCTCTTAAGGAGTTTATCATATCCAATATTACTTCAGCTATTATATTTGATACTATTAAATCTGCCTTACTATCAATTACATCAAATAAATTTCCTTTTTTTACTTCTACAATAGAATCTACTTTATTAATTTTAATGTTTTCATTGGCTACCCTTACACATACTTGGTCTAAATCTACAGCTACTACTTTTTTTGCACCTAATTTTGCAGCTGCAATACTAAGTATACCAGACCCAGTACCTATATCGTAGACAATACTATTTTCTTTTACATACTTTTCTAAAGCTCTAATACATAAAATGGTGGTCTCATGAGTTCCTGTTCCAAAAGCCATACCTGGATCTAATTCAATAATTATTTCATCTTTTGCTTTTTCATACTCTTCCCAAGTAGGTTTTATCACTATATTTTCTCCAACTTTCGTGGGCTTATAATATTTTTTCCACGCTTCTGCCCAATCTTTTTCATAAACCTCTAAAGTAGTTACCTCACCGAGACTTTTGCCATATTCTTTTATAGGATTTATTTCAATATTTTCCCTTACTAATTCTATTTTATCTGCTAAATCTTCTCCTTCTGGAAAATAGGCTTTTATTACAATACTATCTGATTCTAAATTAAATAAATCAGGCTCAATATAGTCCCAATCTTCCTTTGACTGTTCAAATTCCAATATGTCTCTAGGGTCTTCTATTGCTAACCCAGTAACTCCTAAATCATACATAATATTTGTCACCATTTCTTCAAATTCAGCATTAGTTTTAATTTGAACTTCAACCCAAGTCATGGCCTCACATCCTTTTTTTATCTCATTATATTATACCCTATATTTTATGAATTTACCAAATACAGAAAAATACAATCACCTTTATATTAGGTGATTGCTTAACTTCCAAAAGCATCCTTCATTTTGTCAAAAAATCCTTTTTTTCCTTCTTTATGGTCTTCTCCACTTTCTTTAGCAAATTCTCTTAATAAATTCCTTTGCTTTTCATTTAAGTTTTTAGGTACCTGTACTTCTACTGTGAAATATAAATTACCCCGCCCAATTCCTTTTACATTAGGTACTCCCTTGCCTTTTAATCTAAATTCAGTACCAGTTTGAGTGCCTTCTGGTATAGTATAATTCATTGTTCCTTCTAATGTTGGAATTTCAATTTCAGCACCTAGGGCTGCATCTGTAAAACTAATGGGTATAGTATAATATATATCATTACCATCTCTTTTAAATATATCATGGGGCTCCACATTTATAAAGACAAATAAATCTCCAGGTGAACCTCCTCTTTCTCCTGCTTCACCTTCTCCACGAATAGATATTATAGAACCAGTATTAACTCCAGCTGGAATTTTTACCTTTATCTTTTTATTTTTAACTTCTTTTCCTGTACCTGTGCATACTTTACATTTGTCAATAATTACTTCTCCAGTACCACCACATTCGTCACAAGTAGAAACCCTTACAAACTGTCCAAAGGGACTTTGTTGAACATATCTTAGTTCTCCTCTACCATTACATTTAGGACATGTTTTTTTACTACTACCTGGTTCTACACCAGTTCCATTACAAGTACCACAGGTTTCATGTTTTCTTACTTTTATTTCCTTTTCAGTACCAAATACAGCTTCCTCAAAACTTAAATCTAAATCGTATCTTAAATCAGCGCCTTTAACAGGTCCAGTTCTTGTAGAACTACTAAATCCTCCACTAAATATATCTCCGAAGCCGCCAAAAATATCCTCAAATATATCTTCAAATCCGCCAAAACCCTGACTATATCCTCCAGCTTGCCCATTTACTCCTGCATGACCTAATAAATCATATCTTTTTCTCTTATCTGGATCTGATAGTACCTCATAAGCCTCTGTTGCTTCTTTAAATTTTTCTTCAGCTTCTTCTTTATTGTCAGGATTAAGGTCAGGATGATATTTTTTTGCTAAACTTCTATAAGCAGATTTAATCTCATCTTCTGTGGCATCCTTTGATACCCCAAGTATTTCATAATAATCTCTCAAATAATACACCTACTTTCAAATTAACTACTAATTTATTTTATCAAAATTCAAAGCTAAATCCAAGGGATTTAGCTTTGAAAATTTAAATTTATTCCTCATCATCTACTACTTCAAAATCAGCGTCAACTACATCGTCATCATCATTTCCTGTTGGATCAAATCCTTCTCCTCCTGCTTGTTCATACATCTTTTGAGATATTCCATAAAAGGCTTGAGTTAACTCTTCTGTTTTATTTTTAATTTCGTCTATATTATCCCCTTCTAAAGCCTTTTTCAATTCTTCTAATTTAGCTTCTACATTAGATTTTTCTTCGTCAGAGATTTTTCCTTCTAATTCCTTAAGGAGTTTTTCAGTTTGATAAACCATAGAATCTCCATTGTTTCTAACTTCTATTTCCTCTTTTTTCTTTTTGTCTTCTTCAGCAAATTTTTCTGCTTCTTTTACCTTTTTCTCTATTTCTTCATCAGTTAAATTAGTAGAAGCAGTTATAGTAATTTTTTGTTCCTTTCCTGTACCTAAATCTTTAGCAGAAACATTAACTATACCATTAGCATCTATATCAAAAGTTACCTCAATTTGTGGCACACCTCTTGGTGCTGGTGGTATACCTGTTAATTGAAATCTTCCCAAGGTCATATTATCATGAGCCATTTGTCTTTCCCCTTGTAGTACATGGATATCTACTGAAGTTTGACCATCTGCTGCTGTAGTAAATATTTGAGATTTCTTAGTAGGTATAGTAGTATTTCTTTCAATTAATCTTGTAGTAACTCCACCTAGAGTCTCTATACCAAGGGATAATGGAGTTACATCTAGTAATAGTAAATCTTTTACTTCACCACTTAATACCCCACCTTGAATTGCAGCACCCATGGCTACACATTCATCTGGATTAATATCTTTTTGTGGCTCTTTGCCAACTAATTTTTTTACAGCCTCTTGTACCGCTGGTATTCTAGTAGAACCCCCTACTAATATTACCTTTTCAATGTCAGAAGGTTTTAATCCTGCATCTTTTATTGCCAATTTAATTGGCTCTAAAGTCTTTTCTACTAAATGATAAGTTAGTTCTTCAAATTTTGCCCTTGTAATATCCATATTTAGATGTAAAGGACCTGAAGAAGTAGCAGTAATAAAAGGTAAATTAATATTAGTTGACATTGTAGAGGATAATTCTTTTTTAGCCTTTTCTGCTGCCTCTTTTAATCTTTGTAAACTCATATTATCTTGTCTTAAATCTACTCCATTTTCTTTTTTAAACTCTTCTGCTATATAGTCCATTAATACTTGGTCAAAATCATCTCCACCTAGATTATTATTTCCTCTAGTGGCTAATACTTCAAATACCCCATCTCCTAATTCTAGTATGGAAACATCAAAGGTTCCTCCGCCTAAATCAAATACCATAATTTTATGTTGCCCTTCATCCTTATCCATACCATATGCCAAAGATGCAGCTGTTGGCTCATTTATTATTCTTAATACATTTAATCCTGCAATTCTTCCCGCATCCTTAGTTGCCTGTCTTTGACTATCAGTAAAATATGCAGGTACTGTAATTACAGCGTCTGTTATAGTTTCGCCTAAATAATTTTCTGCATCCATTTTTATTTTTTGCAATATCATTGCAGATATATCTTGAGGTGTATAATCTTTTCCATCAATTTTTTTTCTGTAGTCCTTACCCATTTCCCTTTTAATAGATGAAATAGTTCTATCTGGATTGGTTATAGCCTGCCTTTTAGCAGTTTCACCTACTAATCTTTCCCCTTCTTTGGTAAAAGCTACTATTGATGGTGTAGTTCTATTCCCTTCTGCATTAGGAATAATTATTGGTTCTCCACCTTCCATTACAGCAACACATGAGTTGGTAGTTCCTAAATCAATTCCAATTATTTTTCCCATTTAAATTCCTCCCTTAAATCTTTAAGTATTATTTTATTCAGCTACTTTGACCATACTTGGTCTTATAACTTTATCTTTTAGCATATAGCCTTTTTGTAATATCTCTAATATTGTTCCTTCTTCTGTATCTTCTACTTTCTCCATAAAAACTGCATGATGAAAATTAGGGTCAAAACATTCCCCTAAACATTCTATCTCTTTTAATCCATTGGATTTTAAAATTTCTATTAATTGATTGTATATCATCTCAACTCCCTGATAAAATCCATTGTGGCTTTCCTTATTTTCCAAAGCTCTTTCAAAATTATCTAATATAGGTAGAATTTGAATCATTAAATCCTCTGTAGCATAGGAATATATATTCTCTTTCTCCTTCTTTACTCGGTTTTTATAATTAATAAAATCTGCCTGTAATCTTAAAAGTCTATCACTTAATTCTTTTATTTCTTTTTCTTTTTTTTCTAGTTCTATTGATATTTCATCTGACATTTTATCCTGTTCTTCAATTGGTTCCTCTATTTCTTCCCCTTCATCTAATATATCTTTTGTTGATTCTTCATTTGCCATTTCCTCTTTTTTTTCCACACTATCACCTCTTAATAAAGTATTATTTTCCTAATAACATATCCAAAACCTCATTTAAATTTTGAGAAAATACCCTCATAGCATTTATTACTCTAAAATAATCCATTCTAGTGGGGCCAATTACTCCAATTTTCCCTATGGTCATATTCCCCAATTTATATGTTGTAGTAATTAAACTACATTCCTTTAAGGGGTCGTAAATATTTTCATCTCCTATGGTTATTTCTATGCCATTGTGTGGAGAATCCTTTAATATATCTATTAATAAATCTTTATCCTCCATAAAAGCTATAAAAGATTTTGCCTTATCTAAATCCTTATACTCAGGAAAATCAAAAATTTTTGTAACTCCATCTGCATATACCTCTACATCATCATTATCCTCAAGAGATTTTGTAATTATAGGAATAATATTTTCTATTACTTCCTTAAATTCATACATTTCTTTAAAAATACTTTCCTCCATTACTTTACCAATTTCATCAATAGTTAATCCTTTTAATTTACTATTTAAATAATTAGAAATAATATTTAAGTGATTTTCTGGAATATTCTCATCTACTCTAAATATGGTGTTTTTTACTATGCCTGAATCTGACACTATTACTAAAAGTATTTCTCTATTTTCAATAGGTAGTAATTGTATATGTTTCAATTTACTTTCCTTTAATTGAGGTGACAACGCCAATGCTGTATATGAAGTAACTGCAGATAGTATTTTTGCAGAGTTTTGGATTAATTGATCTATTTCCCTAGATTCTTTTATTAATGCTTTTTTAATATTGTGCTTTTTTGCCATATCTATTTTACTCTTTTTAGATTCTAATAATTGATTTACATACAATCTATAAGCCTTATCTGAAGGTACTCTACCTGCAGAAGTATGAGGCTTATTTAAATAGCCTAAGTCTTCTAAATCTGACATTTCGTTTCGAATAGTTGCAGAAGATACTCCAAAATCATACTCTTTAGATATGGTTCTAGAGCCTATAGGTTCAGCAGAAATCAAATAGCTATTAATTACAGCGTAAAGCACTTTTAATTTTCTATCATCCAACATACTCTCACCTCAAATCTATATTCAGGATGTTTATTAGCACTCTCTAGTCTTGAGTGCTAACATTAAATTATCATATATTAAAGTATTTTGTCAATACCTTTTTAATAATATTATATTACGGTAATAAATCTACATACACCTTATTTGATAAATCCAAGCCTTTAGTGGTAAATCTTATGTTTTTTTCATCTATATCTAAAAGTCCATTTTCCTTGTGTTTAATTAGTACATTTTCATATATATTTTCTACATTAGTATTAAATCTACTAGAAAAATCATTTTTATCTATTCCATCTATTAATCTAAGACCCATTATTAAATATTCTGCTATTTCCATTTCTCTATTTATATATTCATTTCCAGCTATGGGAAACTTCCCATTATCTATGGTGTAATAGTAATCTTTTAACTTGCTATAATTCCAAAATCTCTTATTGTTTAGATTAGAATGACTTGATAAGCCAAAACCTATATAAGGTTTTAATTGCCAATAAAATAAATTATGCTGACTTTCATAACCCTCCTTAGCAAAATTAGAGATTTCATAATGTTTATATCCATTATTTTTTAATATGTCTTTCCCTAAATAATACATTTCTCTTTCTAATTCTTCATCTGGTAATATTATTTTTCCTTCTTTATGCCATTTTTCCAATAAGGTGTTTTCTTCTAAAATCAAAGAATAATAGGAAATGTGCTCTAAATCTAATTTTACCATTTCCCTTAAAGATTTCTCACAATCTTCTAAGGTTTGATTAGGCAATCCAAATATTAAATCTACATTTACATTATTAAAACCAATTTTCCTAATCTTTTCAAAGGATTTATAAAAATCCTTTGAAGTATGTGTTCTACCTATTGATTCCAATAGTCTATCATCTAAACTTTGAACCCCTAAACTAATTCTATTTATTCCAGCTTCTTTGTAAATTTTTAATTTTTCATCATCTAAAGTTCCTGGATTAGCTTCTATGGTAATCTC
>JAAZMA010000341.1 GCA_012799055.1 Tissierellia bacterium | reverse complement strand
TTTTCCCTTTGAAAATCTTCATTAGTACCTACAAAAACTTCAAAAGTTTTAATCTCAAGTCCATTTTCTTTCATTTCTTGTTTTAATTGATAAAGATTTGCTTCAATTAATTCCTTTGTTCTATAATTATCTACCATAATTTTAGTTAAAAGGTTTCCCTTTTCTACTTCCATTTTTAAAATTAATTCTCCAAGTATTTCAGGCTTTAGACTAATTTTAATTTCTTGTTTAAAATCATTTATTGTAATCTTTGCTTTATCTACTATTTGTTCAATAACCTTTTTAGAATTAATATATTCTGATTTTTCAGTTTCCAATGGGTTTGTTTCTTTAATTATTGTTTTGTTTTTAATTTCAAAACTTGGTACAGAATTATCTATGTCTTTTGTTTCTAGTTCTTTTTCCATAGTAAAATCTAATTCTATTTTTTCTTCATTGATTAAAGAATTTTTTTCTGTAATACTTTCCACATCCACAGGAAAGTTTTCTACAAGATCATTTTCTTCTAATTCTTCAGGAATTTCAATGGAATTTTCTATTGGCTTATTTGAATTATTAACTACAATTAGTTTTAGATGATTTAGACCTTCATTTAATTGTTCTAAACTTTCTTCTATAGGTAATTTTCCATCCTGATTTTCATTTATTGTTTTATACTCTTCTAATTCCATTTCCATTACTTGAATAAAATTTTCTATTTTATTTTCAATTTCTATTGAAAATTCTTCTTCAGACAAAAATAAATTATTATCCATTAATTTTTCTAATAAACTTAATGTTTCTTCAATTTCTAGCCCTATGGTACTAAAGATACTTTCTTTTAATTCATTAGATTCCACATTTAAATCTTGTAATAAATTAAATAGGCTATATAGGCTTTGGAAAATTGCCATTACTTGTATTTCTATTTCATCAAGTTCCTCTAAGTTTTCAAGATTATTTAACTTTTTTGCATCCCTATTTGATTTTCCCTGAATTTCATAATTTCTGTTATTTTCCTTTTTAATTGTATCTACTGAATTTATTTCTTCTTTAGCTTCAATATTAGTATTATTAAATTTATCCTTTTGTCCTTCCAATATTTGCAAAAAATCCTTATTGGTTTTTTGGCTTTTGTATTTTGTATTAGATATATCACTGGATTTTACTTCTAGATTTTTAGGAATAATATTTAGACTAAACATTTATTCACCCCCTTCTAAAAATAATATTTATTATCTAACTAACATTTGAGTTAGTTTAGAGGCATCATTAGCATCCATTTCATTTATTATATTAGAAAGATTTTTATCTTGCATTTTAGAAAATATATCTACAATTATTGGTGCTGTAGTATTGTTGTTGATCATATTTTTAGCAATTTCAGCAGCTTTTTTAGGTTTCATATTTTCATATATAGATACTAAATCGTCAATTTTTTTATCATATTCCTTATTAATATCTTCTCCTTCTTCTCTTTCAGAAATATATACTTCATCTGTTCTAATTGTTGGTTTTGCTAGCTCCTGAGTTAAAATAGATGCTCTTCTATCGTTCATATTGTCCATTATTTTTGCCAAAGATTTATTTCCTAATTTTGATAATACATCTACCATAATAGAGGCATCTGAAATTTTAAACACTGGTTCAGCTTGAATTTCTAATATGGTAACAGTAGAATTATTGTTTAACATTTTTTCAGCAATTTTGGCAACTTTATCTGATCTCATTTTTTCATATATAGATACTAAATTATTTACCTTCGAATTATACTCTCCAATAAAGTCCATAGATTTTCCAATTTCTTTTGTAATGGTTTCTTCGCCTAATAATTGTTCTTCTGTTTTTATAGCGGTAAATAGTTCTTGAATAAACTCCTCATTGTCCACATTAGACAATATTTCAGCGGATTTTAAAATAGGCATATTTTTGTATATAATGGCTAACTCTTCAATGGTATATTTTTCTGTGTTCCCAATTTCTTCCACAGCAAGATTTATTGGTTTTGCCTCATATAAACTAGACAGTTCTTCTAATTTTGATTGCTTTGTCCTTTTAGCCAGTAATTTATTTTCAATGCTATTCCTTTTACTAGAGTTTAAGGAATAAAGTACCTCTTCTCTTATGCTATCATCTATGTAGAATAAAATATCAACAGCTTGATTTTCATCCATATAAGTAAACACATAGGGTAAATTGTCCCTAAAATTTTGATCTTTAGCAAATCTTTTTTCTATTTCATTTATAATGGTGAAAAAATCTCTACCTTCAAATCTTTCAGCCTCTCCCATAAGTAAAGATTCTTTTTCAAATTGAATTTCATCATAAATAGAAACTAGTAGGTCTCTTCTCAATTCAATTTTTCTAACAAGTTCTATAACTTCAGCAGTTTTAGAAGAAGAAATAGAATTCATCAATTTTATTATATCTTGATATAGCTTATCGTCTTCTTTTTTTATAATATATAATTTATCTGCTGCAACACTAGGTTCTAAGGATAAATAATAATCTGCTAATTCTGATTTCATCATTTGTCTTTCTTTTTCAGTAGGAGAGTTTCTAAAATATCCTCCTATAAATCCAGGCATTCTTTCCAATAGAGTGTTGATTTTAGTCTTGAAAGTTTTATTATTCATATATAATAAAGATAATATAATTAAGGGTATAATTACAAATATTATTAGCAAAATATTCCTCGTTTTTTTAGTTTTATTTTCATTTATTCTATCTGTGTTCTCCATAATTTCTCCCCCTATTGTTGGGTACTGGTTCTAAAATTTACTATAGTATCTACTTGCTTTTCTTCCATTTTTTTCATTTGATATAAATGTTTTTCATATTCTTTTTCTTTTAGTTTTTCAAAAGTCTTTTTTTCTTGAACAGCTAATTTCATTTCTTCTTTTGCTTTCTCTAATTCTAGTTCTGTTTTATATACTACTTTTTCTTGTGCCTTTATTTTTTTTTCTAAATTTACAATATAATCATTAAACAAGGCTAAATTCCCAACCTTAGTTTTTGTCGTTGAAAGATTTTTTTGATTTTTAATATCTATTTTATGATAATTAATTTTCTCCAATTTATCTTCTTCTTGATTTAATTTCTGTTGTACTGTTCCATACTCAGCTTTTTTTAGCTCTTCTATACTTTCTTTGAAGTTTAAAACTCTTTCCAATCTAAAATTAAAATTCATCATTTATTTTACCTCCAATGAATTAAACTTTTTCGTAAATCTTTTCCATAATAGATATTGTTTCTTCAAATTGGTAGGTTTCAAAAACTTCTTGCCTTAACATTTCATCAATATCCTCTTTTAAAGCAATGGCTTTATCAATTTTTTTGTTAGAACCCATTTTATAGGCACCAATATTTATTAAGTCCTCAGACTCATTATATGTAGCCATATTATCCTTTATTTTATTTGCCATATCTAGATGCCTTTTGTCCACAATATTAGGCATTACCCTACTTACAGAGGATAAAACATCAATTGCAGGATAGTGATTTAAATTAGCTAATTTTCGAGATAAAATAATGTGCCCATCTATAATACCCCTTACAGTATCTGTAACAGGCTCATTTAAATCATCTCCATCTACCAATACAGTATATAGGCCTGTAATAGTTCCTTTAGAAGAAGTACCTGCCCTTTCTAACAATTTAGGCATTACTACAAAAACAGATGGAGTAAATCCCCTAGTTACTGGTGGTTCGCCAATAGCAAGTCCAATTTCTCTTTGGGCCATGGCAAATCTAGTAAGAGAATCCATCAATAGCATTACATCCATACCTTCATCTCTAAAATATTCAGCAATTGCAGTGGTAACCAAAGCCCCTTTAACACGGATTAATGCAGGCTGATCTGAAGTTACTACTACCACCACAGATTTTTCTAAGCCTTCCTCCTTTAAATCATTTTCTAAAAATTCTCTTACTTCTCTACCTCTTTCTCCGATTAATCCTATTACATTTATATCCGCAGAACTGTTTCTTGACACCATCCCCATTAAAGTACTTTTCCCCACCCCACTTCCAGAAAAAATCCCTATTCTTTGTCCTTTTCCGCAGGTTAATAATCCATCTATGGCTTTAATGCCTAAGGATAAAGGTTCAGAAATAACTTTTCTTTCTAGTGGATTAGGTGGAGCATTGGACACTTTATAGGTTTTTTGTGTCTTAATTGGTCCTTTCCCGTCAATGGGGTTTCCTAGTCCGTCTATTACTCTTCCAATTAACTCTTCTCCCACATTTACCCTTAAAGTTTTACCACTGGCAACTACTAAGGAACCAGAAGCAATGCCTTCCATATTCCCTAATGGCATTAGTAATATTTTATCATCCCTAAAACCTACTACCTCTGCAAGTATAAATTCTTCCTTATGATATGGATATATGTAGCATAATTCCCCTATAGTTGCTATAGGGCCATCTGATTCAATAGTTAATCCTGCAACTTTAGTAATTCTTCCTGTATATTTAATAAAACTTTTTTCTTGCACTTTATCTATATATTTTCTAATATCTAAACTATATTCCATTAATATCACTCATTACTCAATATATTTACTAATAAATCTTTAACTTCCTCTAATTGACTATTAATGCTTACATCTACACTTCCCATAGAAGTCTCTATCATACAATCTCCTTTTTTCATATCAGAATTAACTCTTATGTCTAATTCATCAATTAAGCTTGCCTTGGCTAAAATTAGATTTTTAGATTTTTCTACAGTTTCATAATCCTCTTGAGAAACTATAATAGTAAGCTTTTCAGAAACCTCTAAATTGTCTATTCCTTTTAACACTAAAGAAACTATTAATTCTTCATCTTCTTCTACTTTTTTATACAATACTTTTTCATAAATAGTTATTATTAATTCTATAATGTCTTTTTCAGTCTCTTTTAAAACCTGGTTTCTAATTTGGATATACTGATTTTTTATCTCCAATGCTTCCTCAATTAATTTTTCAGAAGCTTCTTTGCCTTCTTTATATCCTATTTCATAACCCTCATTATAACCTTCCTTTTTCCCATCTTTATAGCCTATTTCATAACCTTCTAATTTTGCATTATGAAAAATTTCTTTTGAATTTTCATAGGCTTTATTTATTTTTTCTTCAGATTTATTGTAGGCATCTTCCAGTATTCTTTTTGCACCTTCATTTGCCTCAGCAATGATTTTTATAGATTTTTGCCTTGCTTCAGTTATAATAGTCTTAGTGATATTTGGATCTATTTGAATTTCCTGTTCATTAATGGTGTTAGCATGTCTAGAAGCATGATCTTCATCTATCACTCTAAAAGATTTTATTATTTTAGACAATTATTTCATCTCCTCCTCTTGGAGTGATAATTTCCCCATCTTCCTCTAATTTTCTAATTATATTTACAATATTTTGCTGAGCTTCTTCAATATCTCTTATACGAACAGGTCCCATAAATTCTATATCTTCTTTTATCATTTCTACAAGTCTCTTACTCATATTTGCAAAAATAACTTCTTTAACTTCCTCACTAGCACCTTTCAAAGCTATTGCCCATTGTGAATTATCAATTTCTCTAATAATCCTTTGAATACTTCTATTGTCTAAGGATACAATATCTTCAAATACAAACATTCTTCTTCTAATTTCTTCGCTTAATTCCGCATCCCTAATATCTAATTCTTCCATAATGAACTTTTCAGTACCTCTGTCCACTGCATTTAAAATATCCACTGTAGTTTGTATTCCTCCAGTAGTAGTAAAATCTTGAGATAACATAGAAGAAAATTTGCTTTCCAATACTTTCTCAATTTCCTTAACTACTTCAGGAGATGTTCTATCCATTATTGCTATACGTCTTGTTACTTCACCTTGTTTTTCAGGTGGTAAATTGGCTAAAATTTGCGCAGCTTGACCAGGGTTCAAATATGACAGTATTAATGCAATAGTTTGCGGATGTTCATTTTGAATATAGTTTAATAATTGATTGGGATCTGCTTTCCTAATAAATTCAAAAGGACGTACATGTAGGGATGATGTTAATCTACTTATAATGTCTACAGCTTTATTAGGTCCTACTGCTCGCTCTAGTATATCTCGAGCGTAATTTATACCTCCTTCAGAAATATATTCTTGAGCTAATGCAAGTTGATAAAAATCTTCAATGACTTCTTTTTTTTCATTTGAAGATACCATACGCATATTTGCTATTTGCAATGTTAATTCTTCTATTTCTTCCTCACTTAAATGTTTAAATATTTCCGCCGAATTCTCTGGTCCTAAGCTAATTAGGAGTATTGCGGCCTTTTCTTTACCACTTAACTCTTTTCTAGCCATAAAATCACTCCTATTCATTTAACCAAGTTCTCAACAATTGAGCCACTTGTTCAGGGTTTTTGTCTATAAGCTTTTCAATTTGAGCCTTCATCTTTGACTCTTCAGTAATAAATTCTAAATCTTCAACTTCTGTTTCTATCTTTGTTATATCATCTATTTCTAACTCTAATTCTTCTGATTCTTTCTTTCTTCTATATATTATATAGGTTGTTGTACCTATTGCTATTATTCCTAATAAGAGAACTAGCCATAGTAAATTTCTTTTTTCCTCTGTGGCTACTTCATCTGGTCTATCAAAGGCTTGAGCTATAACTTCAACCTTTTTAGTATCCAAGCCTGTGGCAGCATAAATTAAATCAGCAATTTTTTCCTCGTCTTCAATACTTAAATCATCTTTATTTATTAGTACAGCTACTGTTATATCTTCTACTTGACCAGGTGCTTTTCTAATTTCTTTATTAATTTCATTTAATTCATTATTAATTACTCTTTTAATCATATCATATCTTTCACTACCATCTTCAGTCATGGCATAATCCTCTGGATTTGTTTCAGTACCTGGTTCTCCTCCACTGGCTCCTCCTACCATATGCTCTTCAATTTCTTCCATACTTCTAATAAGACCTTCTTCACTTCCTTCTATTGGAGGTGAAAATTCAACTATGGTGCTTTTTTCACTATCAAAATTAATTTTTACACTGGATCTAACATCTACATTTCCAGGTCCAAAAATATTTTCTAAAAATTCTTTAATATTTCTATTTATTCTAAGCTCTAAATTGTTTTTAATATTAAATTGATCTGTCATTAAAAATTCAGTTTCTTCAGTTTCTCCATCTAAAGTTTTCCCAGCAGTAGTATCAATTACTTTTACATTATCAGGAGAAGTATTAATAGAATTGGCTACTAAATTTTTAATTGCAGTTACAGTTTCTCCTTTTAAAGGTCGATTATCTGATTTAATTATAGAAACTGCAGCTTTAGTTTCCATTTTATTGTCTTCTAATACAAAGCCAGTACCTTCCTTAACATCTATGTATACTTTTGCACTTTCAACACCTTCAAAATCTGATATTGTGGCTGCAAGTTCATTTTCTTTTGCATATTTATATCTTTCTTTTTTATCATAATCAGTCATAGTCCAAGAACTATCATTAAAAGCATCTGTGAAACCGTACATTTCCTTAGGAAGACCATAAGATGCTAATTCAATTTTTATTTTATTTTTCATTTCAGCAGGAACTAATATAGTAGTAGTATTGTCTTTACTAGGAGTTTTCCATTTAATATTTAGTTCATCTAGTTTTTTAGTTATTTGAGCCATATCTTTTAATGATAAATCTTCATAAAGCACTTCGTATTTAGGTCTAGTAAATATAATTGTAAGCATAATTATGGATATAATTGCTATGACAGAGATAATAATTATTTTTTTTCTTTTACCTTCCTCTATACTCTGCCACCAATCATTTAATTGATTCCTTGTTTGCTGTATAGCATCTCCCACCTTAACACCTCATTTCTTACAGCATTATTTTCTAAATTTGCATTCTCATAATTTCCCTATAGGCTTCTAAAATTTTGTTTCTTATACTTAATGTCAATTGTAAAGCAATATTCGCTTTTTCTTGTGCAATGGTTACATCATGTAAATTATCTATTTCCCCGGTAATAAGTAAGTTTCTATATTCATCACTTTCTAGTTGCAATCTATTTACATTGTCAAGAGCATTGTTTAAAATCTCACTAAATTGCCTCTTTCCTTCCTTGACAGTATTTTCAACCTCCTTGTCCCAAGGAGATAGTAAATTTTCTGCACCTATGGTTTTAATCTCCATTTAATTACCTCCTACCAATTTCCAAAGCCTTCATTAACATTGACTTAGTACCATTCATAGCCGTAATATTTGCTTCATATGCCCTTTGTGCATCTATCATATCTACCATCTCTTTTACTATTTCTACATTGGGCATTAATACATAACCATATTGATCAGCATCTGGATGTCCTGGTTCATAAACTCGTTTAAACTCAGTTTCATCCTGAACAATTTCAGAAATTTTTACACCTTTGCCATTAAATTTATTACTATATTTTTCTAAATATCTGGAAAATTTTGGTTTGTTTTCTTCAAATACTACCATCTGCCTTCTATAGGGCATTCCTCCAGTGGTTCTAGTAGTATGGGCATTGGCCATATTTTTATTAATAATATCAATTCGTGTTTTTTCTGCTGTAAGAGCAGAAGCACTTATGTTTATAGAATCAAAAATACCCATGTTTATTTACTCCCTTCAATAATAACATTTTTTATTTTATCAAATTCTCTTATGGTCTGATCAATTAAAGCATTATACATTATTGTGTTTTTAGCTAATTCTGCTGCCTCAGTGTCTATATTTACATTATTGTTATCAAATCTATAGGAATAAGATCTATCAATTTCAATACTAGGCTTAAGGTCTTCTATTTCCTTTGAGACGGGTAAGTGTTTACTATGAGTTTTAACTAACTTGCTTTCTTCTTTGTTTATGGCCTCTTTTAGCTTGTCCTGAAAATTAACATCTAGTCTTTTATAGTTTGGGGTATTGACATTAGATATATTATGGTTTATGGCTTTGTTTTTAAGCCAAGCTCCATCTAATGCTTTATGAAGAATATTAATATTATTATGAATTTGCTTTAGCACATTATCACCTCATTTATTTTATAATAATACAATTTTATACATTATTCAAGGAATTATAAACAATATTTGATAATTCATACCCTTTTTTTCTATAATTATATTAAATAATGAAAAAAATTTCAATATATTAATATTATCAGATTATTCTACAAAATAGTAAAAAATACCTTATTATATGGTAATACTTTTAAAACTTATGTTCAATAAGCCTTTAGACTCAAAAAATAAAAAAAGGTGGTAAACCACCTTTTTCACTAAAACACATTAAATTAGAATATATTTTATTCTTTTGCAAGTTTTAATTCATCTAACAATTTATCATTTAAAATCTTAATATGGGTACCTTTCATACCTAATGACCTAGATTCTATTACTCCAGCGGATTCTAATTTGCGGAGAGCATTAACGATTACAGATCTAGTAATACCTACCCTATCAGCTACTTTTGAAGCTACTAATAAACCTTCTTCCCCATCTAATTCCTCAAAAATATGTTCCATAGCCTCTAATTCAGAATAGGATAAAGTACCAATAGCCATTTGAACAACTGCTTTTTTTCTAACTTCTTCTTCATACTCTTCTTGTTTAGACCTTAATATTTCCATACCAACTATGGTGGCGCTATACTCAGCAAGTACTAAGTCATCCTCTGTAAAATCCTTGCCAAATCTTGCTAATACTAAAGTTCCTAATCTTTCCCCGCCACTGTTAATAGGGATTATGGTCGTGATTTTATCTGGATATTCACATTCTGAAACTTGATCGAAAACACATTCAGTAATTTCTTCTACATTTTCTTTAGTTTCATTTACCAATAACAATTGATCATTATATTTTTTGGGAAATCTTTTTTCTCTAACTATTTCTTCTTGAATAATATCACAATCAAATCCTGTAGATAATTCATATCCTAAAACCCTTCCTTTTTTGCTGGCAATATAAACATTGGCGTCTAAAATTTCGCTTAGTATTTTACTTAACTCCTGAAATGAAACAGGTTTAGAACCTGAGCTTTGTAATGTTTTATTTAATCTTCTTGTTTTTTGTAATAAAGTTTCTGACATCTATATCCTCCTCTTTTATAATATATATTTTGATATGTCTTTTTCATGTATATGCTTCATTAGCTTATGATTTACATAATCTTCATCAATGACAATTTCTTTATCTTGTAATTCTGATGCTTCAAAAGAAATATCTTCTAATAATTTTTCTAATACTGTCTGAAGTCTTCTAGCGCCAATATTTTCTGATTGCTCATTAGACATATATGCCACTTTAGCTATAGCCTTAATGGCATCTTGAGTAAATTCTAATTTTATTCCTTCTGTCCCTAATAATAGTTGGTATTGCTTTATTATGGCATTTTTAGGTTTCGTTAAAATTTCCACAAAATTTTCTTCAGTTAAATTCTCTAATTCTACTCTTATGGGGAATCTTCCCTGTATTTCTGGAATCAAATCTTCAACTTTAGAAACATGAAAAGCTCCAGCAGCAATAAACAATATATGTTCCGTTTTCACTGGGCCATATTTGGTCATAACTGTAGTACCTTCTATAATTGGAAGTATATCCCTTTGAACACCTTCTCTCGAAACATCAGGTCCAGATCCATAATCTTTTCCAGCAATTTTATCAATCTCATCTATAAAGATAATGCCATTTTCCTCAGCATTTTTTATGCCTTGATCAATAACATCATCCATATCTATTAGTTTTTGTGCTTCTTGATTACCTATAACTCTTCTGGCTTCTTTAATAGTCAATTTTCTTTTTTTAGTTTTTTTAGGCAGAAAATCCCCAAATATATCTTCCATATTAATATTGTATTCTTCTATTCCATAACCACTAAATAATTCTATAGTGGGATTAAAATTTTCCTCCACTTCAATTTCTATTATTTTGTCCTCTAGCTCGCCTTTTATTAGCTTTTCTTTTAATTCTTTTCTTTTTTTGATAATTTCCTCCTCTTTTTCTGAAATTGTTTCTTCATCAGTTTCCACATCTTTAAATAGGATTTCTAATGGATTTTTACTCTTTGACTTAGAAGGAAAAGGCAGTAAAATATCTATTATCTTATCCTCAGCAAGGATCTTTCCTTTCTCATAAACTTCTTCAATTTTTTTCTCTTTTATTATTCTAATAGATTCTTCTATTAAGTCCCTAACCATAGAATCCACATCTCTGCCTACATAACCCACTTCAGTAAACTTTGTTGCTTCCACCTTTACAAAAGGTGCATCTACTAATTTAGATAATCTTCTTGCTATTTCAGTTTTACCTACTCCTGTAGGTCCAATCATTAATATGTTTTTAGGCTTTATTTCTTCTTTAAATTCATCAGCTAATAAATTCCTTCTATATCTATTTCTAAGAGCTATTGCAACAGACTTTTTAGCCTCATCTTGACCAATAATATATTTGTCTAATTCTTTTACTATTTTCTTGGGTGTAAACTGTTCCAAACTATCACACTCCTTAAATAATCTCAACAGTAATATTATTATTTGTATAGACACAAATAGATGATGCAATTAAAATAGACTCTACTGCTATATCTTTTGCTGATAAATCTGAATACTTAAGGAGAGCTTTGCCAGAAGCTAATGCAAAATTTCCACCAGAGCCAATGGCCATAATACCATCTTCTGATTCTATTACTTCTCCATTACCTGATATTAAAAGTAAATTTTCATTGTCTGCAGCAATTAACATTGCCTCTAGCCTTCGTAAAACTTTGTCCCTTCTCCATTCTTTGGCTAATTCTACTGCAGCCCTTTTTAGATTTCCACTATATTGCTCTAATTTTTCTTCAAGAATTTCTGCCAAAGTTAAAGAATCAGCCACTGAGCCAGCAAAACCTATTATAACATTATTGTCATATATTTTTCTAACTTTTTTAGCAGTGTTTTTCATTATGGTGGAATTACCAAAGGTTATTTGCCCATCACCTGCTATGGCAACAACACCATTTTTTTTAACTGCTACAATGGTAGTTCCATTAATCAAATACTAACACCTCACTATCATCAAAGGATTATTTTCTGCCTTTTCAGAATATTTAGTAATCCATAGTATAGGTTACTACATTTTTGACAAAATGTACAGCATTATTTTATTTTTTTTCAATTTTACTATAGCCACATTCTTTATTCATACATTTTATTGTAGTTTTTTGTTTAGTACGCTTTTTCACCATAGGTCCTTGACATTGAGGACATTTTTCTGCTATAGGCTCATCCCAAGATACAAAATTACAATCAGGAAAATTACTACAGCCATAGAAAACCCTTCCTCTTTTAGATCTTCTTCTAACTATTTCTCCATCACATATAGGGCAACCAACACCAATCTCATCTAATATTGGCTTAGTGTTTTTACACTCTGGATATCCTGGGCAGGCTAAAAACTTGCCATACCTTCCATATTTGACCACCATGTTCTTGCCACATTTTTCACAAATTACATCAGTAACTTCTTCTTGAATTTCAATCTTATCAATTTCTTCCTCTGCTTTTTTTAATACTTTGTGAAAATCTTTATAGAATTCATCTACTACAAACTGCCAGCTATATTCACCTTCAGCTACCCCGTCTAATCTTTCTTCCAATTCTGCAGTAAACTCTTCATTTACAATATCTTCAAAATATTCCTCTAATAAATCATTTACTAAAATACCTAATTCTGTAGGAATAAAAGATTTGTTTTCAATATTAACATATTCCCTATTTAATATAGTAGAAATAGTAGGGGAATAAGTACTGGGTCTACCAATACCTAAATCTTCTAAAGTTTTAATTAAAGATGCTTCAGTATACCTTGGTGGCGGTTGAGTAAAGTGTTGTTTTGGTTGGATTTTCTTTAATTTTACCTTTTCACCAACTTCAAGTATTGGAATTTCCAAATCCTTTTCCTCTTCTTCCTCATCATTATATAGTTTTAAAAATCCATCAAATTTTAATTTTGAACCAGAAGCCCTAAAAACAAAATTGTTAGATAAAATTTTTGCAGAAATAGTATGGAAAATTGCAGCACTCATTTGAGAACTTACAAATCTTCCCCATATCAGATTGTACAATTTATATTGGTCTAAGGTCAAGGAGTTTTTTATTTCTTCTGGCATTCTTAATACAGAAGTAGGTCTTATGGACTCGTGAGCATCCTGTGCTTCCTTCTTATTCTTCTTACTATAATTATTTCCCCCATTGCTATAGTTTTTTCCAAAATTATTAATAATAAAAGTTTTTGTGGATTCAACAGCTTCATCTGATATTCTTGTAGAATCAGTTCTCATATAAGTAATAAGACCAACAGTACCTTCACCTTTAATGTCAATTCCTTCATAAAGTTGCTGAGCTATAATCATAGTTTTTTTAGTTGAAAATCCCAATTTTCTAGATGCATCTTGTTGTAATGTAGAAGTAGTATAGGGTGGATAAGGATTTCTCCTTCTAGTTCCTTTCTTTACCTCTTTAACAATAAAATTTTCTTTGTCAATTTTATCTAAAATTTCATTTGTTTCTTTTTCATTGGAAATTTCCATTTTCTTTTCTTTTCCATTTTCCATTATTCCATAAAAACTTGCTTCAAAAGGTGTTTTATTTTTTTCTAATAAAGCTTTTATACTCCAATACTCCTTTGGAACAAAATTATCTATTTCTTTTTCCCTATCACAAATTAACTTTACAGTTACTGATTGCACCCTACCAGCAGACAATCCCTTTTTAATTTTTCTCCAGAGCAATGGGCTGATTTTATAGCCTACTAATCTATCTAAAATTCTTCTAGCTTGTTGAGAATCTACTAAATTTTTATCTATAGCCCTTGGCTTTTCCATAGCGTTTAATACCGCATCTTTTGTAATTTCATTAAATTCTACTCGTACTAATTCATCTTCATCTATGTTTAATATATGGGCTAAATGCCATGAAATTGCCTCTCCTTCCCTGTCAGGGTCTGTGGCTAAATAAATTCTTTGAGATTTTTTAGCTTCATCCTTTAATTCTTTTACCACAGGTCCTTTGCCCCTAATGGTAATGTATTTTGGTTCATAATTGTTCTCTATATCTATGCCAAGACTACTTTTAGGTAAGTCCCTCACATGACCTACGGAGGCCTTAACTTTATAGTCTTTACCTAATATTTTACCAATAGTCCTGGCTTTTGTAGGCGACTCTACTATTACTAAATTTTTTTGCAAAAAATACACCTCCAAATATATTAGATTATGATAGTGTAAAATTTCTACCTGACAATTCTTTAATTAATCCTTTTAGTTCTAAAATTGTAAGAATACCATTTATAGTGGCAATATCTATTCCAGTTTTAGCTGCAATAAAATCGCCATGTATAGGTCCATCTTTAATAATTTCTAATATTTTAATTTCCAATGGACTTAATCCAGAATAATCTATTTCTTCTGTTTTCTTTTCTCTAAACTTTTGTTGAAGTACATAAATTTCTTCAATAATATCCTCTATATCCATTAAAATTTTAGCACCATCTTTAATTAGTTTATTTGTGCCCTTACTAAATACACTATTGATATTTCCTGGAAGTGCAAACACTTCCTTACCTTGTTCCAAAGCATGGTAAGCAGTTATTAAAGAACCACTTTTTTCTTTTGCTTCAATTACAATTACCCCTAAAGAAAGACCGCTAATCATCCTGTTTCTCTGGGGAAAATTATAGGCTAAAGGTGGAGTGCCTAGAGGATATTCTGTTATTATGGCACCATTTTGGGGAATTTCTTCATATAATGATTTATTCCTTTTTGGATATATTGTGTCTAATCCATTGCCTAAAACTGCAATAGTTCTTCCACCTGCTTCTAAGGCAGATTTATGAGCCACTGAATCAATCCCCAAGGCTAAACCACTTACAATGGTTACATCCATTTTTACTAATTCTTTAACAAATTTTTCTGTAGCCCATTGCCCATATTGAGTTGATTTTCTAGAACCTACAATTCCTATGGAAATTTCGTCCTTTTCTTGAATACTTCCCTTTTTAAATAAAACCTTTGGACTGTCATAAATATGGTGTAGACTTTCTGGATAATCTTCATCTAAAATAGTAATTACATCTATATTATGCTTTTCTAATGTGGTGAATAATCTATTAATATAGTTTTTATTTCTATTTTCAATTATTTTTTCTATAATATTTGTATTAATACCTTTTAAATTATATAGATATTTTGTATTTAAACTTAATAATTGTTTTAAATCGGGAGTTTGAGCCATTATTTTTTCAATATTT
>JAAZMA010000061.1 GCA_012799055.1 Tissierellia bacterium | reverse complement strand
TAAAGGAGGGCTACAAATGTTTATTCTAATATTCCTACTAGGAACCATTATAGGTTCATTTCTTAATGTATGTATATATAGAATACCTAAGGACCAATCAATATGCTATCCACCATCCCATTGTCCTTATTGTAGCGCTCCTTTAAAATGGTATAATTTAATACCCATAATAAGTTTCTTAGTACAAAGAGGGAGATGTGGATACTGTGGGGAGAGGATTTCCCTTCAGTATCCAATAGTTGAAACTTTTAATGGTGTATTATATTTAATACTTTTTAATAAGTTTGGATTAAGTCTAGATTTTATATTTTATTCCATTGTATTTAGTATATTGTTAATTATATTTTTCATAGACCTATATTATCAAATCATACCTAATGGTTTAAATATATTAATTTTAATTCTAGGAGTTATTTATAAGTTTCTACAATTTATATTGTATAATAAACCTATAGAACTATTAAACAGCCTCTTAGGCCTAATCATTTCCAGTGGAGTATTTTTCCTAATTATTATAATCTCCAAAGGCGGCATGGGTGGGGGAGATATGAAGTTAATTGGGGTATTGGGGTTTGTTTTAGGCTTAAAAAAAATAGCTTTAACTATATTTTTATCTTTTATACTTGGTGCTATTATATCTATATTTTTATTATTATTTAAAATAAAAGGTAGAAGAGATCCTATACCCTTTGGACCATTTATCTGTTTAGCTTTTATGATAACTATATTTTGGGGAGACAATATAATAATATGGTACATAAATAGATTTTTATTGAGGTGAATTTATGAACAATCAAAGAGGAAGTATTTTAATTTCCTTGCTAGTTATGGTTACTATACTAAGTATATTATCTATTGCTGTATATAGAATTAGCTATTCAGCCAATAGACAAGCTCAGTTTACAAGAGATAATAGTCAAGCTTATTATTTAGCTAAAGCTGGAGCTGATTTGGCAATAACTAATATTGAAAAAATAATAGATAGTAATAATAAGACCTTGGAATTAGATTTTCCCAATGAAGGTAAAGCTATTATAGATTTAAAATTAAGGGATGATAATAAGGAGATTAGCATAAACTCAACAGGAATAGTTAATGAGAAGAAACGTAATGAAAGCAAAAGTAGTATTCAAGCAAATTTAATATCTAAATCAAATTTAGGAGATATTGTAATCCTTGGTGTGGATAATCATGGAGTAATATATGAATTTAATGAGGAATTTGAAAATCCGGAAAAAATTGAAATAATAGATAAAGAGGGAAAAGAAATAAATATAAAAGATCCTAGGTCTTTTGCATGGGATGGTGGAAATAAACTAGTTTTAGTTGGTGGGGAAAGTGGAAACAAAGTAGATACTTTAATATGTGATTTAACAAAAGGAATTTGGAGAAAAGCTAATGAAAAATCTACTGGTAACGGGTTTAGGTATGTTGAATATTCAAAAGAAAAGAATGTTTTTTATGCCATTAATACAAATAATGATAAAATAAACTATCTATCTGAAAATGAAACTTGGCAAGATATTCACAAGCCAACTGCAAATTTTAAAATAGAAAAACTAGCTCAAGGTAATGGAAATATAGTTGGTATTTCTAAAAACAACAGCAGTGAAATAACTTATTTAAAAGACGAAAATAAAGAATGGGAAAAGAAAATTATAAATGGATCCGGTATGGAAGGGATTTATTGTGGTATAACTTTTGGTAACAAGAAAGATTGGGACAAGGGTAGGTTTGTAATAGTTGGTTATGAAAAGGGTAAAAGCTACCCTATATTTATATTTTCAAAAGATGGTATTGAATGGTATAAAGGCAATCAAATAAATACAATGTCGGGTATCAATTACGAATTAAACGATGTAATATGGACTGGAGAAAAATTTGTTGCTGTCGGAAACTCAGGAACTATTTATACATCGTCTAATGGTGAAGATTGGTATGCATTTGATAGAAAAGATATTATTAAAGATAGTAAATCGACACAAGATTATTGGTTTAATTATTCTAGAGTATCGGGAAATGGAGATTATATTATAGCATTTTCTAGCTCTCAAGGTGGAAGGTTAATATCAACAGATGGTGGTAAAACTTGGACTGAAAAAGAACCAATTAAAGTTAATGATAAGGTAATAAAACTAAAAGATATAATAGTAATAAACAAAGGAGATGGAGGTTTTGACCCCAAAAATTACAAAATTCAATGGTCAAAATAAAATGAAGATTTCTAATAAAGGATTAACCTTATTAGAAGTTTTAATAACTTTAGCTATATTAGGAGTTGTAGCTATTTCATTTATTAGTCTCTTTACAACCGCTAACTTAAATATTAATTTTTCTGGGGCAAAGGCAGATGCTACAGTAGAAGCAAAAAGTATTTTAGATGAAATACGCTCAAGAACTACAAATTATCCAAAAGGAGAAGAACAAAAATTAAGAGAAATTATCATAGAAATTTTAGATTCACATTATAAAGGAAATTATGAAATATTTAATAAAGATGATAATAACTTTTATAAATACAGTAATAAGAAAATTCATTGTTGCATTAAAGAAGAAACAATAACTTAAAAATCAGTAGAAAACATAGAAAGTAATATAGAATCTAATATGTACAAAATTAAAGTCATTCTTTTTTATAATAATGGAAAGAAAAACATTGAACTTTCAACTTATATCCCCATTAAGGAAGATGGAAATGGAAAATAAAAAATATAAAAATAAAGGATTAACT
>JAAZMA010000296.1 GCA_012799055.1 Tissierellia bacterium | reverse complement strand
AGGAGATATAGTAATAGTTAAACCAGGAGAAAAGATTTCTGTAGACGGCACTGTAATTGAAGGGGGAGCCTATGTAAATCAAGCTGCAATTACAGGAGAATCTATACCTGTAGATAAAGAAATTGGAGACAAGGTTTTTTCTGGCACCATAATTGAATCTGGATATATTAAAATTAATGCAGATAAGGTTGGAGAAGATACTACTTTTTCTAGAATACTTCAAATGGTAGAAGAGGCTCAAGATAAAAAGGCTAAAACACAAAAATTTTTAGAAACCTTTTCTAGATATTATACTCCTGCAATTATTATATTAGCAGTATTATTATTTTTATTTACAAAGGATTTGGTCTTATCCCTTACATTATTGGTAATTGCATGTCCTGGAGCCTTGGTTATATCCACACCTGTATCTATAGTAGCAGGAATTGGCAATGGTGCAAAACATGGAGTTTTAATTAAAGGTGGAGAAATAATGGAAGAAATGGGGAAAGTAAAAGTACTAGCCTTTGATAAAACTGGAACTTTAACTGAAGGTAAGCCTAAAGTAAATAAAGTTAAGGCTTTTGGAATAGATAAAGATGAACTATTAAAATTAACTGCCATTGGGGAGACTTATTCTGAACATCCCTTAGCTAAGGCAATAATTTTTGAAGCAGAAGAAAAATTTGGAACAATAAGTGAAATTCCTGAAGAATCAGAAATAGTTACAGGACAAGGTTTAAAGTTTAAATTTAAAGGTAAATATTATTTAATAGGCAATAGAAAACTACTATTTGATAATGGCATAATAATAAATGAAAATCAAGAAAAATATGTGAAATCTGAAGAAGAACATGGGCAAACTGTAATACTTGTCTCTGATTTAGAAAAAATTCTAGGGGCTATATCCATAGCTGATACAATAAGGGAAGATGCTAAGGAATTAATTGTAGATTTAAAACATCAAGGTATAAAGAAAGTAGTAATGTTAACAGGGGACAACAAAAGAGCAGCAGCTGCCATATCGAAGGAATTAGGAATAGATGAATACTATAGTGAATTACTTCCAGAGGAAAAAGTAGGAAAACTTAAAGAATTACAAGCAAAATTTGGACCTACTGCCATGGTAGGAGATGGGGTAAATGATGCACCAGCATTAGCCTCAGCTGATTTAGGAATTGCCATTGGTGGTGCAGGAACTGATGTAGCCATGGAAACTGCAGATGTAGTATTAATGTCTGATGAAATAAAAAAACTATCCTATGCAATTGGACTAAGTCGTGCCACAGTAAGAAATATTAAGCAAAATATTTACTTTGCCATAATAGTGGCAGCTGGACTTATTGCAGGAGTTTTAGGAAAAGTAGTATTTTTATCTTCTGGAATGCTAATCCACGAACTATCTGTACTTTTAGTAATAATTAATGCAGTAAGACTTTTAGGATATGGAGAGAAGAGGCGAAATAAGAAACAATTTACTGTAGTTTAGGAGGTGAGAATATGGGCTGTAGTTGTACTAATAAAAGAGAAAAGACTTGCATAGAAATAGTTCCTATTTTTAGCAATTTAAATTATGATGAAATGTTGGAAGTAGCAGGGATTACAAATAGTAGAGAATATAAAAAAGGTGAAATGATATATATGGCTGGAGATAGAGGAGAAAGTTTATTTGTAATCCACAAAGGCAAAGTTAAAATCACTAGATTTTCAGAAACGGGAAAAGAACAGGTGATTAGGGTATTGGGACCAGGGGAGTTTATGGGGGAATTATCTTTATTTGTCCACGAAAATCTAATTGATAATGCAGAAGCTTTAGAAGATACTACAGTATGTGTAATAAATGGGGAAAAACTAAAGGGACTAATGGTAAAATATCCAACTATTGCCCTTAAAGTATTGGAAGAATTAAGTAGTAGATTAGGTAAGGCTGAAAATTTAATAGAACATTTAGGAATACACAATGTGGAAACTAGAATTGCAGAAACTTTGTTGAACTTAGCTGATGAAAATGGAGAGATTATACTTAAAATGAGTAAAGGGGATTTAGCCTCCCACATAGGCATGAGTCAAGAAACTTTAAGTAGAAAACTTTCCTATTTTCAAGATATGGGATGGATTAAATTAGTAGGACATAGGAAAATAATTATATTAGATAGGAATAGTTTAATATAATGTTTTCCGAATAATTGGAAAGCAGTTCTAATAACAGGAAAACAACATTAAAAACTAAAATATGTCAGGGAGAATAGACTACTATTCTCCCTGGCATATTTTTTGCATCATTAGTATAGATAGCTAGATTTTATAAAGGAGGGAAAAAGGTGAATAATTTTGTATTTGCAGGAATGGATACAGTAGAACTAGCAAAGAAATATGGAACTCCTCTATACATTATGTCTGAAAACTATATTAGGGATAGAATCAATGAAATTAAAGAGGATTTTTTAAACAAATATCCTAATACTAAGGCATTTTATGCCAGTAAAGCCTTTTTAACTAAGGAGATGGCTAGAATTGTTAAAGATGAAGGTATTGGGATGGACGTAGTATCTGGAGGAGAATTATTTACAGCAATGGAAGTAGGCTTTCCTATGGAAAATATAATTTTTCATGGCAATAATAAATCTATGGAAGAATTAGAAATGGCAATTAAAAACAATGTGGGAAGAATAATAGTAGATCATTTAGGTGAAATAGACTTAATAGAAGCTATTGCCAAAGAACAGAATAAAAAAGTAAAAATACTTTTTAGAATAAGTCCTGGTATAAAAATCAATACTCACAAATATATACAAACAGGGCAAGTGGATTCTAAATTTGGAATTCCATTAGATGATAAAACCATAGATGAAGCTATGAAAAAGGCTCTTAATTCAGAGCAAATAGAATTATTAGGATTTCATTTCCATATAGGTTCTCAATT
>JAAZMA010000305.1 GCA_012799055.1 Tissierellia bacterium | reverse complement strand
TTTTAAATATTTTCCTTCTACAGTCATTTCAGGATTAGGTTTAATTCTAAAACCTGGTGAATCTGTATGGGCACCTATAAGCTTAAATCCATTTTCTTCTATTTCTCCTTTTCCTATTACAAATCCTATTATTGCAGAGTTGTTTTTAATTGTATAATATTTACCTTCCTTTTCCAACTCCCATTTATCTTGAAAATTAAGCTTTTTAAAGCCTTCTTTAATAAGTATTTCTTCTACATTTTTTGTTGCATGAAATTGACTAGGACTTCTGTCGATAAAGTTAATTAAATTTATGGCAAATTTTTGTTCTTTTTCCATAATATCTTCCTTTCATAGTTTTTTTATTAAAACCCCTTATATAGAAACTATAGTCTATTTAAACTTTTTAAGCAAGAAGTCTACATTCCTTTTGCCAAAATATTAGGTAATCATACCAAGTGTACCTAGCTATGGAGAAGAGCCAAGTTTTTATATTGGAATCTCCTTTAAATCTATAAATAGATTTTATAGCTCTAATAAATGTTTCAGAAAGCAAATCCTCAGAAAGACTAGGATTATAGGTTAAACTGATTAAATATTTAAATATATTATCCTTATATAATTTATAAATTTTTTCAATATCCTTCATCCTAATCCTCCCTTCATATTATTAGTGTAGATTTACCATAATTCGTTCCAAAATTCTATTGAAAATAATTTATGAATAGCTTAACTAAATTTATTTATTAAAAAATCTTGAAACCTCTATCATCAAAGTTTCAAGATTTTAAACGGTTTTCCATTTCTATTAACATTTGATACTGCACAAGCTTTGGATTATTTATATGCATCTTTTCTGTGCACAATTTCTAATTAATTTATCTCCATCTTCGCTTAATCTTAAGGATATTATGCTCATACAATCCCTCCTTTAATATATCGTACTACAACGTATTACAATATACAATAATTCCATAAAAATTTAAACTTATATATTATTTACCCCTCCAAATCATCTAGATAATTAGTAATTGAGTAAAAAATCCAGCATAGCTTAGTTTTCTATTATAATCATCTTAAGCAGCTGCCTTTTTTAATCTTCCTTTCTATATAAGTTCAAACCAGTATCTTCTATATACATCCTTTTCAAAACTATATTCATTTTCAAATACCCCCCCACAACTTTCAATTAGTGAACATGAGGCAATATTTGTTTTATTGCATATTACTAATATTCTATCCATTTCCCATTGGCAGCATTTATCTAAGGCTAGTCGAAATGCGGCTTTGGCATAACCTTTTCTTCGATGCTTTGGTGAAATCCCAATACCAATATGTCCCCCCACATTATAGAGCACCTCATCTAGCGAAAGAGTAATTCCCAAAAAGCCAACCAATTCTCTGTCATTCTTTATAAAATAAGTTCTCTGTAATATATATTCTACCTCTGAATATAATCCATTCCAATTTAAATTTGTTTTTATTAGCCAATCTTTATAACCGTTAGTTGGATCATCTTTTACAAAACAGTCCAAGCCAGAACAAGCCTCTATACTATCTTCAAATGCAATCCAACTCTTATATAAGTCTTTTGCCTGGGCCTCATATTCAATACTAGGCCTTATTAGTTGGACCAATGTAACACCTCCCTGAAACAGTTTATTTAATAGATTATATCCACAATAATATATATAAAAAAATATTTCATAAAAATCCTGAATTCTTTATTTTTAAAGATTTCAGGACTTCAATTTATCCCTAATAGTCATAATATTATCAGGTATAGAAAATCCATCAATAACAGCCTTTTTTGGATATGCAAAAATTCTTACAGATAATGGTTGGGATTCCTTACTAATTGAAATACATGCCCGAAATCTTAG
>JAAZMA010000097.1 GCA_012799055.1 Tissierellia bacterium | reverse complement strand
TGTTAATTCCTTCATTTAATTTAGATGTACCTTCCAATAGTCCATTGGAGCCAAATTTTAATTGCTCAATTCCCTTTGCTAATTCTTCTATTCCGCCACCTAATTCTTTTTGCCCATCATATATTGCTGTTATGGCATCTGTTAGTTTTTCACTAGCTTCTTCTATTTTTTCTATTCCTTCTATTAATTCATCAATATTCTCAACATCTTCAATTTCATCTATCTCTGGTATTTCTGATGTGGCAGTAAAAACTATAGGTTTCATTTCAAAATTTTCCACATCTGCTACAATTTCTATATTATCTTCTAATTCTAATATATTTTTATTACTTCCTAGACTTTCCTTAAGTCCTGGAAAAGTTATGAAACCTAAAATTTGATTACTACCATCAGATATTATTTTCCCCATATTTGCACTTACATTTTTAAATTTATTTATTGGCAAATCTACTACAGTGGCCACCATGTAGGGAGTATAGGCCTCTTGGGTTTTTCCATTTTTATTAATACTGTGTTTGTCTGTGTTTTCAATATTTATTTGAATTTTTAATCTTCCAGATTCTCCCAATATATCTTCCACTTGCACTTCTTTACCATCTAAAAAATACTTAATTTTTGGATTTAATGGCAATTGTTTTTCCACATTTCCACGATAATATATTTCTGTATTGTCTGTATTCCAAATTAACTTACCATCTTTAATTTCAGCTTTTTCTTTTCCTTTAACATTTACCACATCTTTTAAAATACTTTTATCTTCCACATTTTTTAGTGGACTATCTGAATACAACCAAATACTAGATATTTTTTCTATTGCCTTACCATTATTATCTAAATTTACATATACAGTTTCTTCTTTGTTGATTTGCCCTTCTCCATAGGCTAAGCTAGATGTAATTATTGTAAATACCATTGTCATTATTAATATTTTAGCTATTATTTTATTTGCTTTCATATACAATCCTTCCTTTCTCAGCTTTTTCATGATTTATATTCCAATCTTTAGTTGTGACTCTAATAAATCCTTCACAGGCTATTAATACTCCTGGTAGTATAAATAATATTACTCCTGTAGAGATTAAAGCACCTCTAGCAATCATAGCTGATAAACTTTTTACTAATTCCATATCTGAAACTATAGCTACTCCAATGGTGGAGCCAAAGAAAGCCAATCCACTGGTTATAATAGATTTTGAAGATTCCCTAACTGTAATTTCCATTGCCTTAAACTTATTATGCCCCTTATTAATTTCTTCTTTAAATCTAGTGCTTAATAATATGGCATAATCAACTGTGGCCCCTAATTGAATAGAGCCTATTACTATTCCAGCAATAAAGGGTATAGAATGGTTTAAATAATAAGGAACACTCATATTTATAAATATGGCTAAAGATATGGCCAAAATTAAAAATATAGGTATAGATATAGATTTAAATACTAGTAAAATTATAATAAATACTGCTAAAGTAGATAATAAATTTACCCTTTTAAAATCTTTATCAGCTATATTAATTAAATCCTTAGTTAAAACTCCTTCTCCAGTTACAATTGCAGTTTTATCATATTTCTTTACTATTTCCTCAATTTTTTCTATTTGATAATTTTCTTCATCAGTTGCTGCCTTGTATTCAGAGTTTATTACTAATTGTTTATAGTCCCCTTGTTCAAATCTGTCCTTAATAGATT
>JAAZMA010000004.1 GCA_012799055.1 Tissierellia bacterium | reverse complement strand
GAAGATATGAATTAATAGCTATTGATAAGAAAAAAGATTATTTATTAGTAGCCATGTCAGATCCCCTAAATTTTTTTGCAATAGACGATATTAAAATGCTTACAAAATCTGAAATACAAATTGCAATTTCTTCTAGGGAAGCAATAATAAAAAATATAGATAAATTTTATAGAAAAGAATCTACAGAAAAAATGCTGAAAGAGTTTAAAGAGTCTTATGAAGTAGATAGTATAGAGGGATTGGAAGAGAAGGAACTATTAGAAGTCGCCACTGCTCCAATAGTAAAGTTAATTAATTCTATTATTCAACAGGCAATAGATATGAGGTCTAGTGACATTCATATAGAGCCTTGTGATGAAGACATTCGCATAAGATTTAGAATAGATGGAGATTTACATGAAATAATGAGATTATCCATTACCTCTTTATCCCCTATTATAACTAGAATTAAAATTATGGGTAAAATGAATATTGCAGAGAAGAGAATTCCTCAAGATGGTAGAGTGGAAACAAAAATTAATGGTAATGAAATAGATATTCGTATATCTACCATACCAACAGTTTATGGAGAAAAAGTGGTATTAAGACTATTAGATAGATCTAATTTTATGTTTTCAAAAGATGAATTAGGTTTTACAAAAAATAATTTAGAAACCTTTGACGAAATTTTGCGACAACCTTATGGGATGATTTTAGTGACAGGTCCAACTGGAAGTGGTAAAACTACCACATTGTATGCAGTATTAAAAGAGTTAAATAAGGATGACAAAAATATTATAACTATAGAAGATCCAGTAGAGTATAAATTAAGAGGGGTTAATCAGATGCAAATAAACCCTAAAGCAGGTCTTACCTTTGCAACAGGTCTAAGATCAATTTTAAGGCAGGACCCAGATATTATTATGGTAGGAGAGATTAGAGACTCAGAAACAGCAGAAATAGCTGTAAGGGCTGCTATTACAGGGCATTTAGTACTTTCTACGCTCCATACTAATGATAGTGTATCTTCAGTTATTAGACTGGTGGATATGGGAGTTGAACCCTATTTAGTTTCTTCTGCTATTATAGGTGTAGTGTCTCAAAGATTGGTAAAAGAATTGTGCCCAGATTGTAAAATTCCCTATGAAGCCAGTTATTCTGAAAAGTCTTTATTGGGATTAGATACAGAACAAAAAATAATTCTATATAAGCCTAAAGGTTGTAATAAATGTAATAATGGATATAAAGGTAGAAGGGCAGTTCATGAAATATTGACTGTAGATGAATGTATGAGACAATTAATAGATAAGGGAGCAAGTATAGATGAACTTCGAAATGCTGCAGAGAAACAGGGAATGGTTAGTTTACTGAGGAATTCTGTAGATTTGGCAATAGAGGGACTAACAACTACTGAAGAAGTTTTAAGAGCAGGCTATACTTTAAATTAGGAGGAATTATATGGATTTATTAGATTTAATTAAATATGCTATGAATAATAGAGCATCAGATATTCATATTACAGTAGGAGTACCTCCAATATTACGAATAGATGGAGTACTGGAGTATTTTGGGAAAAAGATTTTATATCCAGAGGATACAGAAAGGCTTGTAAAGGAGATTTTAGATGAGAGACAAATAGAAGAATTACAATTAAGAGGTGAAATAGATACCTCTTATTCTAGTCCAGGAATTGGTCGTTTCCGTGTAAATGCTTATAAACAAAGAGGTAGTTATGCAATGGCACTTAGGATAATACCTCTTAAAATTCCTACTATGGAAGAACTAGGGCTTCCTACAGTGGTAAAGGATTTGGCTAGATTACCAAGAGGATTAATTTTAGTGACAGGGCCAACAGGCAGTGGTAAATCCACCACATTAGCTTCCATGATAAATTTAATAAATGAAGAAAGAAACTGCCACATCCTTACTTTAGAGGACCCAATAGAATATTTACATAAGCATAATAAAAGTATTGTAAATCAAAGGGAAATTGGTCTGGATTCCAATAGTTTTGCCAGTGCCTTAAGAGCTGCTTTAAGACAAGACCCAGATGTTATTTTAGTAGGGGAGATGAGGGATTTAGAAACCATAAGCATTGCCCTTACAGCAGCTGAGACTGGCCATTTAGTACTTTCTACTTTACATACTATAGGAGCGGCCAAAACCATAGATAGGGTAGTAGATGTATTTCCACCACATCAGCAGCAACAAATTAGAGTTCAATTGGCTTCAGTAATGCAAGCCATTATTTCCCAACAATTATTACCAAAGGCCAATGGAGAGGGTAGAATAGCAGCTTTTGAAACTATGATTGCCACTCCAGCTATTAGGAATTTAATTAGGGAAGAGAAAATTCATCAAATTGATACAGTTATACAAACAAGTAAAAAACAAGGAATGCAAACTATGGATAATTCTTTATTAGAACTATATCAAAAAGGTTTAATTTCTCGAGAAACAGTATTATCCCAAGCTGTAAATCAAGATATAGTAAAAAGGTATATTCTTTAGGATGGTGGTATTATGCTAAATTACAAATATAAAGCTGTATCAGAAAGTGGTCAAACAATTGAAGGATATTATGAAGCTCAGTCAGAAGCAGAAGTTATTTCTATGTTAAAAAACAATAATTATTTTCCCATATCTGTAGAAGAGGAAATAGGCACAGATATTAGTAGGGATTTGTTTGTAAAAAAAATTACTAAAAAAGATATGGCAGTATTTTGTAGACAATTTTATACTATGCTAAATGCAGGAATTGGTGTAGTTCAATGTTTAGATATTTTAGAAAAACAAACGGAAAACAGGACATTAAGAAAATCCATAGGAATAGTTTTTGAAGATGTACAAAAAGGTATGACTTTATCAGAAGCCATGAGAAGACATGAAAAAGTATTTCCAAATTTATTAATAAATATGGTGGAAGCTGGAGAAGTTAGTGGTAATTTAGATGTAATAATGGAAAGAATGGCAATCCATTTTGAAAAAGAATTTAATATTGAAAACAAAGTAAAAAATGCATTAATATATCCAATAACATTAAGTATAGTAGCTATAGCAGTAGTGGCTTTTTTATTAACTTCAGTAATGCCTACATTTATTAGTATGTTTGAAAGTAGTGATTCTTTATTACCAGGGCCAACTAGGGCATTACTAGCATTTAGCAACTGGTTGACACATTATTGGTATTTATTTATTGGAATAATTATTATACTAATCTTTGGCATAATGGCTATAGGTAAGTCTGAAGAAGGTAGAAGGTTTTTTGATAATTTAAAAATTAAAATCCCTGGTATTAAAAACATGAATATTAAAATAATCACCTCTAGATTTACAAGGACACTATCTACACTGTTGTCCAGTGGCATTCCCTTACTTCAAGCTTTAGATGTGGTATCTAGGGTAGTAGGTAATAAGGTGGTAGGGGATCAGATACAATTGGCACAAGAGGATATTCGTAAAGGTGTACCTATGTCTAGAACCGTAAGGGATATGAAAATTTTTCCACCTATGGTGGACTCTATGATAAGCATAGGAGAAGAATCAGGAGCCTTAGATGATATATTATATAAAACTGCAGATTTCTATGATGAAGAAGTTGAGGCCTCTATGGAAAAAATGACTACTTTATTAGAACCTATTTTAATAGTATTTATGGCTGTAGTTATAGGCTTTATCGTAATAGCCATGGTAATGCCAATGTTTGATATGATAAATACTATGGAAATTTAGAATTTGCTTATATAAAAATTGGAAAAATGAAATATTAATTTTAATTAAAATTTTATAACTTTATATGTGTAGATTTAGAGGGAAACTTGTGCTAAAATGTAATATATTATTTTATTAACAATATAAAATAATAATAAAATTAATTAAATATAAAGGGCAAAATTATTGAAAGATAATGACGCAAAGCCTGAGTCTAAAATTGCTATAAATAGTAATCTCGATCGTTCGGCTGCATAAATAATATATACTATTTTATACTATTTATGTAGCTTTTTTAGTATATTGAAAGGGTGGTGTATGGGACAAGCTACATATTATTTTGGATTTATTGTATATTAAAATAAATTTAAGGGGGAAAAGTTTATGTATCAATGGATTTTAAAGAAAATAAGAGAGGATAAAAAGGGATTTACATTAATTGAATTAGTAGCAGTAATAGCCATATTAGGAATTTTAGCAGCTATAGCTGTGCCAAGATTTACTGGTTCAACAAAAAAAGCTGCTATAAGCGCCCATAATGCTAATGTTAGGACTCTGGAATCAGCAGCAAATATGTTTATAGCTGATAAAGGTGTACCGACAGATGGAAATGGTGTAACTTGGACTAAAGACAGTAAAGATGTAGACAATGGGTGGGGAGATTATCTCCAAGAATGGCCAAAAGTACCAAAGGGTACAGGTGCGAAGTATAAAGATTCAAGTGGAACGGAGAAAAACATAGATGAAACAGATTATGGAGTAATAATAGGTACTGATGGATCAATTACTGTTGTTCCAGGTAAAGCTATTGAGTAAAAGGCTGAACGAGGAGATAATTAAAAATACCTGGTACTACTCAAATTTTGCCGATATAAATTGCTGTTAAAGGAGGGCTACAAATGTTTATTCTAATATTCCTACTAGGAACCATTATAGGTTCATTTCTTAATGTATGTATATATAGAATACCTAAGGACCAATCAATATGCTATCCACCATCCCATTGTCCT
>JAAZMA010000115.1 GCA_012799055.1 Tissierellia bacterium | reverse complement strand
CCTATTATATTTATAATAAAATCAGTACAACCATATTTTTCTTCTATCATTTCTTTTAATTTTAATGCCCCTTCCAAATCATCTCCATGATTAATACCTATGGTCTGATTTTTTAAATCTGCATTTCCACCTCGTTCCTCCATTATCTCAATCATTCTGTTCAATACTTTTTTACGTCCTCTCACTTTTTCTATTGGGCGAAGTGTACCATCTTCAGGTATATCTAAAACAGGTTTAATATTTAATAGTCCCCCTACAAAAGCCTGGGTTCTAGTGACTCTACCACCTCTAAATAAAGTTTCCATATCATCTACTGTAAAAATATGTTCAATATGCTTAACATAAAAATCCAACATTTTAAGTATTTCTTCTTTGCTTTTGCCTTCCTTTGCCATTTTGCCTGCTTTATGAACTAATACTCCAAAACCTACTGAAGCAGATCTAGAATCTACAATGTCTAAATCCATTTCTGGATATTTTTCTTTTAAAGAATCCCTAATTATAACTGAAGTTTGATATGTCCCAGAAAGGCCTGATGAAAAAGCTATATATATGGTTGGCTCTCCTGATTTTGCTATTTCCTCAAATTTTTCTTGAAAAACAGTTGGTGGTATTTGAGCAGTTTTGTACACTATGCCTTTTCTCATATGGTCATACATAGTTTTAGGATCAATGGTTACTTTATCTAAATACTCTTCGTCCCCTTTTATTACAACTATTGGAAGTGTTTCTATATCTAGTTCTTCTAAAATTTCATCTGGTAAGTCACAAGCACTATCACTTAATATTTTGACAGTCATAAAAATCTCCTCCTTTTACCTATTAACTCTAATATAACATTATTTTTCTATAATTAAAACCTTTTATCTAAATATAGGCATATATTATAATGGTTTTTAATAAATTATACTAATGATTAATGTGAGGTGGTTTTATTGAAGTTTTTCTTTATTGGCAAAAAAACTCTATATTGGATTGTAGGTATTTTAGTAGCAATAATTGGATTATGTATAATTTATTATATGATTTAAAAGTACTCTTAAAATCAAGAATTAAATAAAAATAGAGCAATATTTCTTATTTTACAGCTCTATTTTTATTTAATTCCAGATAATATTTGTCAATTAATCTATCTAATTCTACACTATATTTTAACACTTCTTTACTATCTATATCTGACACTACCATTTTATTTAATTTATCTCTTTTCTCCTCTATTTCATCCTTAATTTCCCCTATTAAATTGCTCTCCTCCATATACAGCACCTCCTAATCAATATAAGGGACTAGCATAGGCCAATCCCTTTTTATGTATTGACTTTTATAATTCTTGTATATCTAAAACTAGTATATCTTCTCCATATTCTATATCTAACGCCTTTAATAATTCCTCTCTAGTATTTCCATAGGATTTATGAACTTCTATAATATCTAAAGTATAGCCTTCCTTCAATTTAGAAGCAATTTGATTTTCAAACCAGCCTAAATATATGCTAATTCTATCATTTAAATTAAATCCCCTTCCTGAACCTTGATAATTAGTCTGTTCCCTTAATAATTTTTTAAAGTTTGTCTCATCTTTAATATTGCACACTGAATGTTTAGTGATTATGTTTTTAACCCTATCCTCTATATCTTTATAGGCTAAAAGCATCACCTTATATTTAATTTCAGTATTGCCCATTTTTAGTCCTCCTTTTTTTGAAAATTCCTATTAGTTAAAATATACCCTTACTATTTTATTATAAACCATATTTTAATTTTTGTGTGGTTTTTTATAATTTTTATTTATTTTTATAGAAACATAAGCTTAATATTAATATATTTAAGATTTTAATTTAAATTATTAATATTTCTCTTGACATTATTAATAATTTGTACTATTCTTGATTAAGAAACAAAATTATTAATTTAAATTTGTTCAAAAGGAGGTTTTGTTGTGAAAAATTATGCTATAGAAGTAAAGAATTTAAGAAAAGAATTTGAAAAAAAAGAAAAAGTACCTTTTTGGAAGAAAAAAAATAATAAAAAAGAAGTCTTTGTTGCAGTGGACAATATTTCTTTCAATGTGGAAAAAGGAGAAATATTTGGATTTCTAGGTCCAAATGGTGCAGGAAAAACTACTACAATAAAAATGATTTCCACTTTATTAATGCCTACTTCTGGTAATATAAAGGTCAATGGTATAGATGTTGTGGAAAAGCCAACTGAAGTATTAAAAAACTTAGGTACTGTATTAGCTGGTGAACGAAGTACCTATTGGAAATTAACGGGAAGAGAAAATTTAGAATACTTTGCTGCTATGAATGGAATCAGGGGAAAGGAAGCAGAGGAAAAAATCAATTATCTTTTAAATAGATTTAATTTGGAAAAAAGAGCAGATGAAACAGTGGAAAAATACTCTACAGGAATGAAACAAAGAGTAGCCCTAGCTAAGGCCTTAATTGCAGATCCTAAAATACTTATATTAGACGAACCAACCTCTGGACTAGATCCTCAATCTGCTAGGAATTTAAGGGAATTAATTTTAGAAATAAAAGAAGAAGGTAGAACCATATTATTGACCACTCACTATATGGAAGAGGCTGACGAATTAAGCGATAGAATTGCCATAATTGACCATGGAAAAATAATAGCCATGGATACACCGGAAAATTTAAAAAATAATTTAGAAGATACCAATGCTATTTTACTAGAATTAAATAATTGGAATGAAGATATATTAAATGAAATTAAATCTATACCTAAAATAAAAAATGTAAATTCTAAATATAGTGAAGATACGAGAAAATGGAAAGTAAAAGTTCATATGGAAAATGGCAATAATGGTGTAAATGATTTAATTGCTGGAATTTCTAGCACCCATACTAAAATAATGAATTTTAAAGTAGAAGAAGCTACTTTAGAAGATGTATTTATTAATCTTACTGGAAAATCTTTAAGGGAATAGGAGGGATACTTATGTTAAATGGAGCCTTTGCTGTATTTAAACGAGAAATGAAAATAATGCTAAGATATCCATCTTGGTTTATACCTATGTTAATATGGCCAGTAATATTTCCCCTTGGATATTTATTTACTGCAAAAGCATTGTCTGGTACGGGAAATACTTCACTAGCTCAGTTTCAAAACTTTGCAGGAACTACAGATTATACTACTTATATGTTAATAGGCACTACTATTTGGATGTGGATTAACTCCATGTTATGGACCTTTGGTTCTAGTTTGAGGGTTGAACAGGTAAGGGGGACATTGGAGTCTAATTGGCTTTGTCCTATACCTAAGGTATCTCTTTTAATAGGATATTCACTATTTCAAATTTTAATTAGCTTTGTTTTTATTGTAGTTTCTGTTTTAGAATTTAAAATCTTCTTTAACTTTGAATTTATAGGTAATCCTTTATTGGCTTTCTTAATTATTATAGTATCTATACCTGCTGTTTATGGCCTAGGTTTTGTATTTGCCTCACTAGTTATGTGGGCTAAGGAAGCTAATTCTATGGTATTTATGGTAAGGGGAATTATGACTATATTTTGTGGTATAACTTATCCTTTAGAGGTATTACCTAATTGGATGAGAAATATTTCGGAATTTATCCCTATGACTCATAGTATAAATGCTTTAAGAAGAGTTATATCTTCAGGTGCTGTAATAGCTGATATTAAAAGAGAAATATATATATTAATTATATCTGGAGCCATTCTTATGACATTGGGAATGATAGCTTTTAATTATACTCAAAACAAGGTAAAAGAAACAGGAACTCTAGGACATTATTAGATAGGAGGGATAAAAATGGTCAAAAATTATTTATTAGCCATATGGGCAATTATAAAAAAAGATGCTAAGATTTTTTTCCGATATCCAGTTAATGCTATTTTTAGAATATTTGAACCTATAATATGGATAGCTCCAGTATATTTTCTAGCTCTGTCTTTTCAAATCAATGGTGAGAATATAGGTTTTCATGAATATACAGGCACTACTGATTTTATGGCTTTTATAGTAATAGGCAGTATTGTAGGCGGCTTTGTTTCTGCAGTATTATGGGGAATGGGATTTTCTCTTAAAAGTGAAATGGATGCAGGGGTAATTGAGTCAAATTGGCTAACACCTATACCTCTATGGGTACAATTAATTGGTAGATCTATATTTTCTTTAATCATCACTAGTTTAAATGTTTTAATGACAGGTTTTTTAGTTTGGTTATTATTTGGATTTAATATAGGTAATAGAATATTAGAAGCATTAATTACTCTAATTCCCATGTTAATAGCTTTATATGGTCTAGGATTTGGCATTGCTGCTTTAGTTCTAATTACTAATAATGCCAATAATATTATAGATATTTCCAACTTTCTTTTAAATATATTATCTGGAGAGTCTTTCCCTGTTACAGTGCTCCCAAGGGGCATAATGTTTATATCTTTAGCCTTACCTTTAACCTATGGCTATGATGCCATTAGAGGAATACTTTTGGGAAGCAATACTCTCCTCCCCCTTAATATAGAAAGATGGATTTTAATAGGCTTTATGATATTAGGAGTATTTATAGGATATAGAATATTAGTTAGAACAGAAAAGCATTGTAAAACTATGGGGAATATTGGTTTTCATTAGTAAAGGTGGCCTAGGCCACCTTATTTCAATCCCTCCGTTTTTGAGCCATTGGATCTGAAATCATTTCGTATCCACCTAATGCTGCCATGGTAATTAATATTGCGTTTAATATGGTAAT
>JAAZMA010000271.1 GCA_012799055.1 Tissierellia bacterium | reverse complement strand
TTTTCATTAACTCCACCTGCAGCATTAGTAACTATTAAAGTTTTAATACCTAGTCCTATCATGACACGAATAGGAAAAACTACTTGGCTTAGTGGATATCCTTCATAATAATGAAATCTTCCTTGCATAGCAATTACATTTTTTCCTGATAATTGGCCAATTATTAATTGTCCCTTATGACCTTCTACAGTAGATAGTGGAAATCCTGGAATATCTTTATAAGAGATTTTAATTGGGTTTTCAATTCTTTCTCCTAAACCTCCAAGACCTGAACCTAGAACTATGCCTAGTTCTAATTTTTCACTATATTTTTCATTAATATAGTCTATAGCTTCTTTCATATTTGCCATGTAATCCATAATTTTACCTCCTATGCTCTAGGATGTGTCTTTTTATATACATCCATTAATTCTTCATTATCTGTTGCAAAATAATACATTTGAGTTGTAGAAATATCAGAATGCCCTAACATTTTTTGCACTGTTTTTATATCAGCGCCATTTTGTAATAAATGAACTGCAAAAGAATGCCTTAATGTGTGTGGAGTAATGTTTTTATCAATTTTTGATTCTTTAGCATATTTCCTTATTATTTTCCAAAACCCTTGTCTTGTTAATCTTCCACCACTAAAATTTAAAAATACAGCCTTTTGATTTTCGTCTTTAAGTACCTGTTGCCTATAATTATTAATATAATCTAACAAATATTTTAACGCAACACTTCCTAAGGGCACAACTCTTTCATTGTCTTCTGAATTTTTTAAATATAAATATCCTAAATTTAAATCTAGATTGTCCAGATCTAATGCAACTATTTCTGAAACTCTTATACCTGTAGCATATAATAATTCTAACATAGCCTTGTCCCTTACTCCCTTAAAATTATCTGTATTAGGTTGAGAAAGTAAATGGTTTACCTCTTCTTTAGTTAAAATACTAGGAATTTTCTTCTCTGGTTTTGGAGATCGAAGATTAAGGGTAGGGTCTTCTTTAATTAAGTCATTGTTTAATAAATATTGATAAAAACATCTGATTGAAGCTAAGTTCCTAGAAATTGTTGAACTGGCTTTACCAGTTTTCTGCAGATATAAAAGATATGTAATAATAATTGTTTTATTTACTTTAGTTAAATCAGATATATTATTATTATCTAAATATTGAATAAATTGTTCCATGTCTCTAGTATATGCCTCTAGGGTACTAGCAGTCAATCCTTTTTCATCTTTAATATAGTATAAATATTCTTCCATAATTAAATTAGACATATAAGTTCTCCTTTATTCTTTCTAGAAGTATAGACTTATTTTAAGTAATCAGATAATGCTCTTAAAAAAATCGGGGAAATAAATGCCTCTATTAAAGTACCTATAAACACAATAATAGAAAAAAATAATATTAAAATGGAATAATCCATTATATTTAAATTAATTTTATTATATCTTAATTTAGTTTTCCTTTTTTTAATATTATTAAGAGAAAAAGCAATTCCCACAGAAGATATAGAGATTATCCCAGGAATTATAAACAAATTTTGGGGTAAAATACCTAATATTGAAAATAAAAAGCCTTTAGTTCCATATTCGTTCACAATAAATCCCACTGTAAAACCTATGGCAAAACCTCTAAACATTACTGCAATGGGAATTATTCCTATACCAATAATTATTAATCCAGTTAGCCACATTAATCCAATAGTCTTAAAATTATCTATAATTGATTGCTTAAATATTAATATACTATCAAATCCATCATTTTTCATAGCTTTAAAAAAAGAATTTAGAAATACTATTATATTATTTTTTTGTTCTGTGTTTAGTATTTTAATAGAGATAGCCCCTATTATTATGCCAATTGCAAATACAGTTGAAAGGATAAAATAAATTATAAAATTGTTTTGGAAATGTCTAAATAACCACCTTTTAATCCTAGTAATTAATGACATTAAAATCCTCCCTTCAGTTAAACAAGCTTTCTATAAAATAATATGCTACAAGAGAGGATATTATCACAAAGCAATTATTTTTGACTTATATATCTTTCACCATAATATATGCCGATTATGGTTTTGCTATCTACTATTTCTCCTTTTAAAATCATCTCTATTAAGTCTTCTAATTTTATTTTTTCAATTTCAATATATTCATCATCCTCTGGTTCTGCATTTCCTTCAATTAACTCAGTTGCTAAAAACAAATACATTTTTTCATTAGAAAATCCAGGAGATGTATAAAATTCAAATAAATACTCTATTTTTTCTGCTCTATATCCAGTTTCTTCATATAGTTCTCGTAAAGCAGTTTCCTTAGGCTCTTCATTAATTTCAATTTTTCCAGCAGGTATTTCCAATAAAGTTTTTTCTACAGGCTTTCTAAATTGTTTTACTAATACCAAATGTCCATCATCGGTTATAGCAATTATCCCTACGGAACCAGGATGTTCCACAATTTCTCTTTTTGAATATTTTTTATCTGGCAGTTCCACTGTATCTACCCTTAAGTTGATCATCTTCCCCTCATAGATTTTTTCTGATTTCATAGTTTTTTCTTCATGATTCATTAATTTAAGCCTCCCTTATTTAAAAGCTCTATTACATAATTTCCAACTGCACCTAAAGTTAAAAAATATTCCTTGTCATCTTTATAATCTCTACCCATAGTTTTAATATTCAATTTAAAACTATTCATGGCCTTATCTATATTATCTCCAGGCATATATATTATATTATGTTTCCCATTTAAATCCAATAAATCAATTTGTTTTTTTAGTAAACCTAATTTATCTTTGTCTAAAATAGGAAAAATTACAGTTCCAGATGTTTTTGCAATCTCAGATAATACTGTTCTTGTTTGATGAGAAATGCCATAATGTCTTTTTCTAGAATCTTTAAAACTAATTCTTGGAACTAAAACAGCTTTTCCACCTAAGGTATTGACTGCATCTAATATATATCCTTGTTCTATGCCACTAAATCCATATTTAGTCCCTGTTCCCACTATACCAGGTCCCATAGTTATAATAGTTATATCTCCTTTTAATACTTCTTTTGCTGCAATTAAACCTGTATAAATATTAATACATTCTAAATCACCACCAAAAGCGTGTCCTATAGTAATAGTATTTTCAATTAATTTTTTTGATTTTAAATCTCTTACTGTATTGCTAAAATCTATAGGTAGGGAGCCACCGTCAGTCATAATATAATTTATTTTTATATCCTCATTTAAATACTTTAACATGGCTACTATTGGTGCTAACATACTGTGTAATGAACCTATAATAAAAATATGACCATCTAGGGATTTAAAATTTTGAAAAACTTCATAATAAGGACTGTTCTCTTCCTCTGCTGCTAAACATCTAATTTGATGAGGTGTATATCGCAATTTCATAATATGTCCTTGGCCTTCTGTATTCTTATTTTCATTACTATAATTAAATATTACAAAATGTACTCCCCCAGTGCCTAGGGACAATTCCACTGCTGTTGTGTTTACAATAACAATATCTCCTATACTTACTCTACCAGTTAATTTATTATAATTAATTGCTTTTGAATTAGTTTCATCTATTCTTACATTTACATAAGCAATATCCTGGTTTTCTTCAAGTATTTCTACAATTTCAGCCTTTCTATAACTTAACAGTATAATCACCTCTATCTTCCCAATTTATCGATAAAATTTAAAATTTTGTTATTTTCAATTATTTTTGTAAAAGAAATTTTTTCAGCCATTATATGTATTATGATTAATATAAGCAAATAAATAGATTTCATTATTATACTGTGTGTAAATCCACAATATATACCTAAAGTCATCCCTAATACATTTGAACCTATATCTCCCATCATAGCCATCCCTTTTAAATCCATTGGTAAATATATAAATAATATACCATAAAAAGAATATAAAACAAAATTATACTCATTGGTTTCATTTGAAAATAGCATAATTATGGAGATTAAAATAAAAAGCTTTAAAGCTCTACCTGGTCTTAAATCAAAGAGATTAATTAAATTAGTAAAAAGAGCTATCAATAATGTGTTTATTACAATTTGAATTAAATTGTCTGAAATAAAAGTTGAAACAAACAAAGATATTAAAAAACCTATACCTGCCTTCAAACCTCCTGTAGTCAATTTCCCTTTAAAAAAAGCCTTAATATGACCTTTAAACCCTTTAATACCTTCATCCCCTGTTAAATCATCTAAAAGTCCAGTAAGCCCCATTAGAGTTATGGCAAATAAATATAGGATTATATACTCTAAACTATTTTCTCTAAATATCAATATTATACTTAAACTTATAAATTGAATTAAAACAAACAATAAACCCATGGATATTGGAATATTTTCTTTCCTATAATTTAATTTTGTAGTACCACTACTTTTAAACATATCTAATAGCATAGGACTAGCTATATAGGATAAAATTAAACTTATTCCAAATACAATTAAATTAATATAGTTCATTTATTTCACCTTCTAAAAAACATAATTATTAAAGTTTTTAATATATTTAAAAACTGTTTTCCTCTATGGATAAATCCTTTTAGATTTCTTTCTGTATATCTATGACTCATATTCACAGGTACTTCTTTAAATGTAAAGTCGCCATTTAAAGCTTGAATGGTCATGGCTACCTCTATACCATATCTATTTGGAATATAATTCATAATATCCATTACTTCTTTTTTATAGACTCTTTGGCCAGAAAGAGAGGTATCTATTTCTTTTTTAGTATAAAAATAAACTCCTTTCTTTGCCAATCCTTTTACAAAACCAAAACCCCCTTTTGCATTTGTTACAGTTTTAGCTTCTGGAAATTTGGCTATGGTAAAATCTACTTCATTAGATATTACTGGATATATTAATTTTTCAATTTCAGAAGAAGTTAAGCCTAAATCTCCATCTACAAAAGCAATATAATCATAGTCACATGTTGTTATAGCAATATTCATAGCATATCCTTTGCCATAATTTTTGTCTAAGTTTATGGTTTTTACATTTAAATTTTCTACTACATTCTTAGTATTATCTGTAGAACCATCATTTACTATTAATATTTCATCTATTCTGTTTATTTTTTTTAAACCCAATATGGTGTCCTCTATTATGTCTTCCTCATTATACACTGGCACCACCGCCAATAGTTTCCCATTTTTCATACTATCTCCCCTTAGAATAATCTACTAAAGATAATTTTAAATTAGGTATTATATTTTCTGCTGTAGCTTTAATTCCATAATGGCCTGGTCTACCTTCCATAGCTAAAATAAGTGAAACTTTTCCCATTATCATATCAATATTATCAACTGTACTTATTCTAAAACTTTTGTAAGCATCAATATAGGAGTAATTTGCCTTTGATTTTTCAATTCCTATAATATTTTTTCCCATATTTTTAGTAGTATCTACTATAATTTTATCTACTAAGGAAATTCTATCTGCATTCTCTTTTACACTACCTCCTGCAATTACAATATAATCCACTGGTTCATTTATTAATCCAACTATATCTATAATATGATTTTCCTCTAGTTTTTTTATTAAATCAGAACTCTCCCCATCTAATATGGATTTAGTTAATTCTGATGATGTTTTTGAAACTAAATTTGAATTTTCTGTAGGCATATCTAGTTCCTCATAAATTTTTAACAGAACATCCTCATCCATTATATTTTCATTAATTGTAACCACATTAACTACTGTTCCACCTGCAGCTTCTAATATTTGTCCTACTCCAGAATACATGTAATCGTCTATGGTTTCAATAACTCCTACTTTAATATTTGACAATCTATCTTTTACTAATTCTTCATAGGTAGAATCTATATAAGTTTTACAGTTTTCATTTTCTAATTCTAATTCTTTTAACTCCAGTTTTAAATCTTGATTTTCTGCCTTTAGATAATCAAATCTTTCTTCTAATTTTTGAACTATATCTTCTCTTTGATCTAATACAAAAGATTGAGTATCTAAGGCAAATCCTATATATATTCCTATGCCTAGGGCAGCAAAAATGGCAACAATAGATATTACATAAAATTTCATATTAGGTATCATCTTTTGACCTCCTTTAGATTCCCAAAATCATTCTAATTCTAATTTTGAATAAATGCATAAGCTCCCTAAATAATGGATGTCTAATAGTTATTACTCCTATTGGGATCAATGCTGCTATGGCAATTCCAATTACATATTTTAATTTAAAGCTACTATGATATAATTTGTTTACGCCCTTGGCATCTACTAATTTACTCCCTACCTTTAGTCTCACTAAAAAAGTACTAGACATTCCAGACCTACCCTTTTCTAAAAAATCTATCATATTGGTGTGTGTTCCAACAGCAACTATTAAGTCTGCACCATTTCCATAAGCAAGCAAAAATGCTATATCCTCACTAGTACCTGGAGCAGGAAATATAGTGGCTTCTAAACCTAAACTTTTCACTCTTTCAAGTCCCGGTGCCCTACCATCTGGATAAGCATGGACAATTATTTCTCCAGCTTCTTTTAAACATTTATCTGATATACTATCCATATCCCCAACCACCATATGAGGAGTATATCCAAAATCCAATAGTGCATCGCCCCCTCCGTCTACTCCAATTAGTATAGGATGTACTTCACTTATATATGAACTAATAGCTTCTAAATCTGCTTTGTAGTCCTTCCCCCTTACTACTACTAAGGCATGTTTATCTTTTAAATTTGTTTTAGTCTTAGGTATTGGTATTTTTCCTGTTACAAGTCCTTTTTCTTTTTTTGCATATTCTAAAGTGTTTTCTATAAAATCTTCTAATTCTTTTTCTATGTTTTGGTAACCAATTTCTAATAATTGATTTACCTTATTTTCATCTAATAATTCACAATCTCCTATATTTTTTCCCTTGTAAATAATTGAATTATCTATTATCTCAATTATTTCTCCCTCTTTTACTAATTGAAATAGATTTGGATTTTTTATTTCAAACATGGGAATATTTGCCTCTAATAATATGGCTGGTCCTTGATTAGGATATCTACCACTAATAGTTTCTTCAATATTAATAACACAAGATATTTTTCTTTCAGCCAAAGACAAGGCAGCTACTTCATCTAAATCCTTATGGGCTATTAATGCTATATCTCCAGGTTTTAATCTATTTGTTAAATTTTTTGTTTTTCTATCTTTTTTTAATTTTCCTTTAATATACATATAATTCCTCCGATTTGTATCATTTCATATTATCTCCATAATTAAATAAAATAATAACCACCTATCTTTATTATTATAGCATAAAATTAAGTAGTAGATAATTAATTATTTTATTACCTACTACTTATATTAAATAATTTAATTTTATAAATTTCTAATTAACTTTATATACACCTCTATATACTTCCCTCTGCCATTTCCATCTCTAATCTTAATTTGTCTGCAATCATGGCGATAAATTCGCTATTTGTGGGCTTCCCCCTATTTGTATTAACAGTATAACCGAAAATATTATCTATAGTGTCCATTTTTCCTCTGGCCCAAGCTACTTCAATAGCATGTCTAATAGCTCTCTCCACCCTAGATGAAGTTGTTCCATATTTTTCTGCAATACTTGGATATAGTTCCTTTGTGACTGCTCCTAAAAGTTCAATATCTTCTATCACCATTTGAATAGCCTCTCTTAAATATTGATAGCCTTTAATATGAGCTGGTACCCCTATTTCGTGCATAATATTTGTGATTTTAGCCTCTAAGGATTTTGTTGTATTAATATATTGGGTATTTGGTACTGGAATATTAATATATTCTTTTTTGTTAATATTTTCTACGTCAACATCAAAACCTGTTATTTGCTTTAATCTTTTCACAAAGATATTAAAATCGAAAGGTTTTACCACATAATAATCTGCCCCTAATTGAATTGCCTTTTGAGTAATTTGGTCTTGTCCTACTGCCGATAAAACCACTACCTTAGGAAAGAATTCTAAATCCATTCTACGTAGTTCTTCCAATACACCTAATCCATCTAAATGAGGCATTATTATATCAAGTATTACTATATCTGGCACCTCCTTTGATATTTTATCTAATGCCTCTAGACCATCTTTTGCAGTTCCTACTACTTCAAATTCTTCTTCCATAGATAAGAATTTCTGTAAAATATTGCAAAACTCCTTGTTGTCATCTGCAATTAGAATTTTAGTTTTTCCCAATTTATTTACCCCCTTATTATTATTTCTGTATATTTATGTATTCGACAAACAATCTAAGTTACCTTCTATTTTTTAAATTTATTTTATTTTTTTGTTTTTTTTTAAATTATTTGAAAAAGATAGGCATAATGCCTATCTTTCCATGGAGTTTGTTAATTTTTCTCTAAAATTATTATTAGTGTTAATTTGCTCCAGCATCCATTCTATATATATTCCATATCCTTTAGTTGGATCATTTACAAATACATGGGTTATTGCACCAATTAATTTGCCATCTTGTATTATAGGACTTCCACTCATACCCTGTACTATGCCACCAGTTTTTTGCAATAATCTTTTGTCTTTAATCTTTATTGTCATGCTTTTTTGTCCTGGGTATTGTTGAAATTGAGCTTTCAAAATTTCAATATCAAACTTTTCTACTTTATCATCTTCAATTGTAGCTAATATATAAGCATCCCCTTCTTTTACTTCTTCTTTAAAACCAATTGGTATAGCCTTTACCTTATTATTTTTAAAAAACTCTTCTCCTATTATACCATAAATTCCATAGGTGGAGTTTTTGACGATTTCCCCTAGAACATTTTCTGTTTCATAAAACATACCTTTTATTTCTCCAGGGTTTCCTTTCCTTCCTTGTTCTATATTAGATATTCTAGCATTCATTATTTTTCCATATTCTACATTTAATAAATTACCTGTATCTATATCTGTTATCCCATGACCTAATGCTCCAAATATTTTACTATTTTCATCATAGAAGGTAAGAGTACCAATTCCAGCAGTCTTATCTCTTACCCATATACCCATTCTGTAACAATTATCTTGCATTGATTTAATTGGCCTAACTTCTGTTTCATATCTTATTTTATTCCTTTCTACAACGACTTTTATCTCCCTATCCTGGATTTTATTTAGTAATTCTACTACATGGCTAGCATCTTTAACTTTAATATTATCTATTTCCAAAATACTATCTCCATTTTTTATTCCTGCTTCTTTAGCAGGATTATATCTTTTTCCATCTACGCCTATTACATCTGTTACAGCTACTACCAATACTCCTCTAGTATTTAATCTAACACCTATGGCATTTCCTCCTGGAATTAAATATTGCCTATTTACTACATTTATATCAAGTTTTTTTACAGGTACCAGCCCTAAAAATTTTAATTGATACTTAGCTTCTCCTTCATCTATTCCATCAATTTTATAAACCTTTTTAAATTTATTAGTATTGTTTATATTGGAAATAGATTGTACTATTGTATTTTCATCATGTAGTGCAGCTAATGAAAAAGGAAATAATACTTCCAGGCTCTTGTTTTCTCCTATGGGTATTTTAATTTCATTAGGGTAGTTTGATAGGCTAATAATTTGTATTACATAAAAAAAAGCCAATAGTAAAATTAATAAGGAGAATATCTTTTTCTCATCATTTTTGCCCAAGCACAATCACTCCCCTATTTTGCCTTTAACTTTTTCACCTCCATAAAAAATTTTATCGTAAATATAATTTAGCCTTTTTTCGCTTTATTTATTCTATAAAAATTTATTTAAACTGTAATTAAGTTGAAATTTAGATAATAAATTAGAAAATAACTATGTTACAAATTATAATTTTCATAATGTAATTTTTGCATTAAAAAATGGCCATATATGGCCATTTTAGAAAAATTTAATATTTTTTTATGATTCTAATTTTTGAGACATATCTAACATTTCTCTAGCATGAAGTTTAGTAGTGTCTGTTAAATCCACACCTCCTAAAAGTCTTGCCAATTCATCAACTCTTTCATTATTATCTAATTTTCTAACTGTTGTAATGGTATGGTTATTTATAAATTCTTTTTCTATTAGAAAATGGGTATCTGCTAAAGCAGCTATTTGTGGTAAATGTGATATGGAAATAATCTGATGATTTTTTGAAATCATTTTAATTTTTTCTCCAACTATTTGTGCAGTTCTCCCACTAATACCTGAATCTATTTCATCAAATATTAAACAAGGTATATTATCTACATCAGCTAATATACTTTTAAAGGCTAACATAATTCTAGACATTTCCCCACCAGAAATTATTTTAGATAAGGGTTTTAAATCTTCTCCTTTATTTGTAGATATGAGAAACTCTATTTTGTCCCATCCATTAGCAGTAAAATAATCCAATTTATCATATTTCACCTTAAATACCACATTATTCATATTTAAATCTTTTAGTTCCTTAGTAATTAAAATTTCTAATTTATTCCCTAATTCTTTTCTTAAATTAGTTAGTGTATTACAGTATTGTGTCAATTCTTTTTCAAGGATTGAAATTTTATTATTAGATTTTTCAATCTCCCTTTCTATATTTGTTAAAATATTAATTCTTTTTTCAATATTCTCTTTATATTTATATATTTCTTCTATTGTATTTCCATATTTTCTTTTTAAATTATTTACTGTATCAATTCTCTCTTCTAAAAAATTTAATCTGTCTTGGTCTAATTCTAAGGTTTCAATATAGTTCATTATATCTCTAGAAAGGTCTTGTAATTGAAAATTAATATCCGTTAATATATTATTATACTCTGCTAATCTATTATCAAAGTTTTGGATTTCATTGGTTTTCACAATAGCCCTATTAATATTATCTAATACTGATACATTATTATAATCGCTACTGTTTAATATATTAGCAATTTCTCCAAGATTATATGCTATTTCTTGAATATTTGTTATTTTTGTATATTCTTTAATAATTTCTTCTTCGTCATACTTAGATAAATCTCCTTCTATTATTTCCTCTAATTGATATTTTAATAAATCTATTTCCCTATCTCTTTCTATTGTATCTATAGAAAGTTCCCTAAGCTTTTTCTTTTCTTCACTTAGCTTTTTATAATTATTATTAATCTTTTCAATTAAATTAAATAAATAATCATCACCAAAACTGTCAATAAATTTTATATGATTATCAGTATTTAATAAAGATTGATGTTCATGTTGTCCATGAATATCAACTAAATAAGAAGTAATACTATTTAACATTGATAAAGTAACAGTTCTTCCATTTAATCTAGATATGGAAGGCCCATTGGAATGTATCTCTCTTGATATTAATAGATAATTATTAGGATCTATATCAATGCCATAATTCTTTAATAAAATGTTAATTCTTTCAGGATTTTCTAAATAAAACAAGCCTTCTATAGTAGCTTTATCCTTTCCAGACTTGATTAATTCTTTACTAGCTCGTCCCCCTAAAATCATGCCAATTCCCTCTACTATTATGGATTTTCCAGCACCTGTTTCTCCAGTTATTACATTAAATCCCCTAGTAAAATTAATTTTCAAATCATCTATAATAGCGAAGTTACTAATATTTAACTCGACTATCATATTAATACCTCCAAATTATTTAAGTAATTCTTTAATTTCTAAATGCACAGAATTAATATAATTTTTGTCTTTTACAGCAACAAATATAGTGTCTTCCCCTGCGATAGTTCCCACAACACCTTCTATTTTAAGATTATCAATGGCCATAGCACATATTTGAGCAGCACCAGAAAGTGTTTTTACAACTAATATATTTTCTGCCTTGTCCACAGATAAAACTGTAGATTTAAAAACATTGTTTAATCTTTTATCTATTCCCTCATATTGACTATCCATAGTTGCATATTTATATTTGCCATTTGGAGTTAAAACCTTGATTAATCTCAATTCTTTAATATCCCTTGAAATTGTAGCTTGAGTTATGTCTATATCCCTTTCTAATAAACACTGTGCCAATTCCTCTTGGGTTTCTATTTCATTATTTTCAATTATATCCAATATAATTCTTTGTCTAGCATATTTTTTCATAACTTTCTCCTTTTATTAATCCTTTAAAATACTGTGGGCATTATTTACAATTTCCTCGATCTTTGTATTGTTAATTCCGATTGAATTGTTTGATTTCAATATATGTGCTAAAAATTCTATATTACCAGTACTTCCAGTAATAGGAGAAAAATCTAAATCTATAATTGTTAATCCCTCTACATTGCAAAATTCAACTATTGATTTTAAAACCTCTATATGAACATTTTTATCTCTTACTATACCTTTTTTACCCACCTTTTCTCTACCAGCTTCAAATTGAGGCTTTATCAATGCCACAATCCTTCCTTCCTTAGATAGTAGTTTTTTTGCTACAGGTAAAACTAATCTTAAAGATATAAAGGATACATCAATTGAAATAAAATCTATAACATCCTTTATATCTTTTTCTGTAACATATCTAATATTAGTACGCTCCATTACTATTACCCTAGGGTCATTTCTAAGTTTCCAATCTAATTGTCCATAGCCTACATCAACGGCATAAACCTTATTGGCCCCTTCTTTCAGCATACAATCTGTAAAACCACCAGTTGAAGCGCCTATATCCATACAAATTTTATTTTCTAAATTAATATTAAAATTTTTAATGGCTTTTTCTAGTTTTAAGCCACCTCTACTTACATATGTAATAGGATTTTTTTTAATTTCAATAGGGGCATCTATCTCTACTTTTTCACCAGCTTTATCTATTCTCCTGTCCCCAATAAAAACTATTCCTTCCATAATTAAAGTTTTAGCTTTCTCTCTAGAATCCACAAGACCTTTTTCAAATAATAAAATATCTGCTCTTTTTTTAGTCATATAATCTCCTTTACTTACTATTGTTTCTTTTCTTATTATTAGGTAATATATCTATATTCAATTTCTTTTCTAAAAAGTTAAATACTTTAGCTGTTTGAAAAATAATTTTTTCTGAATTCATTATTGCAACAGATTTGCCTAAAGCCTTCCCCCCAACAGTAATAGAAGCTATCAATGCAGTGATTATTATACTTAATATGCTAGCATTTTTTAAATCATAAGTATTGACTAATTTAAAAATTATTGTAGCACCTACAGAACCACTTACAATACCAGAAATATCTCCAATAACGTCGTTGCAAAAATTGGAAACCTGGGATGCGTTTTTTATTAATTTAATGGCATATTTAGCTTCTTCTACTTTATTTGCAGCCATAGCATGGAAAGGCATTTCCTTTGCAGTTGCCACAGCAATGCCAATAATATCAAAAAAAATTCCAATTAATATTACTACAATTAAGATAATAAATGCTAAAAAAATGTCTAGGTTTTTTACCAATGATTCCGTTATTATACTAAAAACCACTGCCATAATAAATGTCCAAAAACTTATTACAACTACCCACTTAATATTATATCTATCTTTGAAATTTTTTTCATCTTTTTTATTCATTTAAGAATAAAACCTCCACAATTTATATTATAAAAGGCTGATAGCATATGCTATCAGCCCAAAAGTGGCAGTATACTAAGTAAATCTTACGGCTTAAGGTCCAGCAGGATTTCCCTGACGAAAACTGCATGTCGCCATAACAGCGGTTTCCCTTTAATTTCATCACTACCCTGTCGCCATAGATAGAACTGGATTACCATTTAGTCCGCACTGTAATCCTTAGTATACCTCTCGTTAGAACAGTCTAGGAGTTTTCCTCTACAACCAGTCTAATCCTTAGCCTCTTTTGCAATATAGGTTTCGATAACAAAACTTATGTCTATTTGGGCCCTAAATAGAATAAGTTGACCTATCATCTGCCTATATCACTCAAGGCAGGCTACTCTGTGAATCATAACTTTATTCACAGGTTTATCTTATCCAATAAGATAAGTCTCCACGAAAGTAGGGTCAACGCCTGCATGCCATTGCAGATCGCCCCATCTTTCTTTACTCCCTGCAACGACCCTCGACTGGGCGTCGCGAGCCGAAACAAAGAACTTCATCGATATGCCCTTCGACGGATTTTTAGCCCCGCCCTCGGGATTAGCTGTGTTGACTAGAATACTGTGCCACTTTGATTTCAATTAATTATAACATGAAATTAATAATTATTCAACAAAATATTTAATAGCTTCTATGAATTAAAAACTCTGTTAATTCTTCAAAAAATTTAGTATCTCTATTTCTAAGCTCCATTAAATACTTTGTAGCTTTTTGACTTAATCTATTAATTTCCTCTTCTGCTGCCTTTAGTCCTAAATAAGTAGCATAAGTTAATTTACCTACTTCTCTATCTTCTTTTTCATCTAAAATATCATCCTTAATTTGATAAGCTAATCCTAAATTGTAACCATATTCTCTAATGTTTTCAATTTCTAAATCAGTGGCCCCACCTAATATTGCACCTGAAACTAAGGAGGCTTGTATTAGTGCAGCTGTTTTGTTCTCATACATAAACAATAATTTTTCTTCATCCATTTGTATATCATTTGACATAAGATCTACTACTTGACCACCAACCATTCCGTATATACCTGAGTATTTTGCAATTTCTTCCATCGCCCTAATATTTTTCTTATATTCTTCTATTGTGGTAGAATTTTCCAATGTATGGTGAAGCATAGTTTCAAAAGCTAGATTCAGCAAACCATCTCCAGACAAAATTGCCATAGCTTCCCCATACACCTTATGATTAGTAAGCTTTCCCCTTCTAAAATCATCATCATCCATTGCAGGCAAATCATCATGAATTAAAGAGTATGTATGTATCATTTCTATAGCTAGTGCAAAGGGTATAGCATTCTTATGGTTTTTATTAAACATTTCAAAGGATTTTAATAATAATATTGGCCTTAATCTTTTTCCACCTGTGAATAAACTATAATTAATAGATTCAAAAATAATATTTTGATACCCTGTTTTATTTTTTAATACATCTTTTAGCTCTTTATCTATTGTATTTGAAATTTCCTTAATTTCTTCTTCTATTAACATATTTTATTATACCTCCAAATCAAAAACTTCTTCATTTAAATTTCCATTTTTATCCTTTAATAATATTTTTACTTCCCCTTCAATGTGTTTTAATATTTCATTACAATAGTTATATAAATCTACACCCCTTTTAAATTTATCGAGGGAATCCTTAAGGGAAAGTTCTCCACTTTCTAAATCCTTTAGTATTTGTTCTAATTCTTTAACTGCCTCCTCATAAGATAAATCAAGTTTATTCATTATAAAATTCCCCCCTATTAATTTTAACCACTTTAGCCTCTATCATACCATCTTTAAAAATTAGACTTATATTATCATTAATTGACATATCTTTAATATTTGATATTAAATTGCCATCTTTATCTAAAGTAATAGTATATCCCCTATCTAAAGAAGATATTGGGCTTAGATAATTGATTTTACTATGCAAATTCTCAATTTTATTTTTATTATCAATGATGTGTCTATCCATAGAAAATAATAAGTTTCGGAATAAATCATCTAATAATTGATATTTATCTTTTAATTGATTTATGGGATTGTAATAATTTAAATCTTTTCTAAAATATTCCAGCTCTTTATTATGGTTTTCCATTAAATAAAAATAAATTCTATTTAGTTTAATTAGTTTATTATTTAAGTCTTCTTTTAGCTTATTTAATTCTGGAGTTATGATTTCTGCTGCAGCTGAAGGAGTGGGAGCCCTTAAATCTGCAACAAAATCTGCAATTGTAAAATCCGTTTCATGGCCTACAGCAGAAACTACTGGTGTTTCCATATTATATATGGTTCTAGCTAATAATTCATCATTAAAAGCAAACAATTCTTCTATAGAACCTCCACCTCGTCCCGTAATTATAACATCTATATCTTCTTTACTATCTAAATATAATAAACCTTCACATATTTCTTTTGGAGCTTGTACCCCTTGTACCAAGACTGGATAAATTAAAATATCTGCTATGGGAAATCTTCTCTTTATTACAGTAATAATATCTCTAACTGCTGCTCCTGTAGAAGAAGTAACTACGCCAATTTTTCTCGGCATGTAAGGGATATCTTTCTTATTTGAAGGTTCAAAAAGGCCTTCTGCTTCTAGTTTTCTTTTAAGTTCTTCAAAGGCTTGAAAAAGATCACCAATGCCAGATTTTTCAACCTTTTTAGCATATAATTGATAGTCCCCCTCTCTTTCATAAACAGAGATATATCCAGTAATTACTACTTTAAGACCATCTTCCAATTGAAAATTAACCAGTTGATTATCTGATTTAAACATAACACATTTTATTTTTCCTTTTTCATCCTTTAAAGAGAAATACATATGACCACTATAGTGGTGTTTAAAATTTGATATTTCTCCTTCTACTTTTATATTAGAAAGTAGCCAATCTCCTGCAAAAACTTTTTTTATATAATTATTAACTTCACTTACTTTTAATGGTTTTGTTGACAAAATATCACCTACTAGAACTTTTTATATAATGGGCTATTTATCTAAAATTCCAGTTCTTACAAATCCACCTAATATTCCATTTATAAATTTAGAAGAATCTTCAGTACTATATTTTTTTGATATTTCAATAGCCTCATTAATGGAAACCTGAACAGGAATATCATCTCTATATAGTAGTTCATAAATTGCAATTCTTAAAATAGACAAATCAACTCTGGCCAATCTATGTATATCCCAACCTTCAATATTGTTTTGTATGTGTTCATCTATAATATCTAAATTTTCAATAATAGTCTCTATTGTTTTTTCAATATAGAGTATTTCACCATCATTAAATGTGAAATTATCGAAAAAAATCTTCATTGCATTTTCTGTAAAATCAGAATTGATTTCCATTTGATATAATAATTTCATCGCAGATTCCCTTGCATATTTCCTGCCCATATTTACCTCCCTAATTATTTCCATTATTAATTAATCCATATTAGAAGAATTGAAAATCTTTTTTATTATCCCTCTAATTTTTTCCACTTTATTATCTACACTACCTAAAAATATTCCCAGTACAATACAAATAATTATGAATAAAGTCTTAAAAAAGCCAATAGTCAAAACTAAAATAGCAATTATAAATCCTATAATTCCACCTAAAGCCTTCCCTTTATTTGCCTTTATCCAATTAATCATATCATTAAATATTTCCCTTGCCAATTTAGAAACACCTCATCAATTATTTAATATTTCTAACAGGTGCAGTTACATTTGTAATTATTATACGAACTTCATTTACATTAACACCAGTACAGGATTCCACATGTTCTTTTACTTTATTTTGCAGCTCTTCGGTTGTTTCTGGAATATTAATTTCTGGAGTCACTTCTCCTCGTAAATCTATAAATAATTGTCCTTCAAATATATTCACATTGGTTCTTACATTTCTAACTCCAGTAAATTTATCGGCAACAGATTGGGCTAATCCAATAATAGTATCTTGGGATATATTTATTTCTCCATGATCTGTTCTTTGTATAATATAACTATCTTTAGACCTTTTTCCATTAGTTTTAACACTAATGACTATAAATCTAATGCTTGCCAATAATAATAATATCCCAATTCCTAAATACAAATAATCTCCCTTAATATTCTCTAAAACTATATTTGCATTGTTTAAAGATATAATATTGGGGTTTTCAATTGTAAATAGAATGAGAATAATAGAAAATAAGATTAAACAAATAGAAATTATTGTTAATATTATCCTATCAAATATACTCATAGCTGGTTTCATCCTCCTAAAAATATTCAAAATTACCCTCTGACCTGCAGAGGGTAAATATACTATTTTACTCTTGGTTCTTCTTCTATCTTAGGTTCTCTTGGTTCTTTAGGAATATTCACACCTTGTACATTTACATTAACTTCTATTACATTTAATCCTGTCATAGTTTCTACTGTATCTTTTATATTTTTTTGTATTAAATTTGCCACTTCAGAAATTTTATGACCGTATTCCACTATAATAAATACATCAATAGCCGTTTCCTTTTCGCCAACTTCAACTTTAACCCCTTTAGATAGATTTTTCATACCTAACATTTCAGTGAAATCAGCAGTCATTCCGCCACTCATTCCTGCTACGCCTTCTATCTCTGTAGCTGCTAATCCAGCTATAATAGCCACAACTTCATTGGCAATCTTTACTGTGCCATATTTTACTTTTTCATTATTTACAAATTCAGTCATTTTTACACCTCCCATTATCCATTAAGCTATAAAAATATTATATCAAAGGCATATGGGATTTACAAACATTTCTATTGTTTTTTCATTATTTTTATATTAGTAGCATCTAAATCAGTTTCCCCCATTGCAATATTTAAAATTTGTACCACATCTTGTTCTTTTAAATCCTCCACAGAAACTATAATTTTTAAGTTTTCATCTGTTAAAAATACTATAGCTTCTTCAAATCCCTTTGCTTTAATAAGCCCTTCTATTCTTAATTCTTTCTCTGATAAATCTCCAATATGCATTATCTTTTTTTGAGCCTCTATTCTCATTTCTTCTGTTGTATTTTCATTATTTATTATATCATTTAATCTTTCAATTAAATTAGCCCTTAATTTATCTCTTCCTAGTCGCTGTTCAATAAAATAATTTTTTGATTGTAAACTTGCCTCTTTACTAATTTTTTCACCGATAATTTTGTTTGTTTCTTCAGTAATTCCGTCAATATTTTTGCCCTCTATTGTATCCATTATATCTATATTGTCATCTTCTTCCTCGCTTTTAGATAATGCTTCCACTAAATTTTTTTCATCTAATTCATTTTTTTTTGTCATTTCCAATTCCTCATACCTTTGATAGTCTGAGGATACTCTAGAATTAGCCTTAAGAGTAAGATTGTGATTAATATAACCAGTAAAAATCAACAAAACTATTAACACCATGATTATGGCTGGCTTTTTCATAGCAAACATTTACATACCCCCTTACTTACTTGAATATACCTCCACTCTATTACCTGATATGCCCAATACAGTTTTAACTGCTTCGTAAAGCATTTCTTTTATCTCTAAATTCTCCGCCCCCTCAGCAATTACAATTACCCCACGTACAGTAGGTTTAATTTCTTTTAATACCATTAGTCCCCCTTCATTACTAGTTACTATTTGTATATTCATATCTTCTCTTACAATTTCCCTAGTTCCTCCTTGAGAATCAATCTCACTTGTAGTTTCATTGTTTTTAATTGTATTAAAGGCTGGGATCTTCTCTATAGTATCTTCTAAAGTTATCATTACTTTTACTTTTCCTACTCCCTTTAATTCCATTAATATTTCTTCTAGTTTCGATTCTAAAAGACTACCATAATCCAAATCTGTATTTAATGCCTCTCTCATTGAATAGTCTAATTGGGAATTTAAATCTGTTTTTTTATTGTTTTTTAAAAAAATATTGGCCATTATTAAAAGTATGATTCCTATAATTAGAATTATGAATACATTGTAAATTAGTTTTTTATTGTCTATTTTTTCTAAGTATTCTTTTATCTTAAGGTTGAATTTATCCACCTATTTCACCTACCCCTTTATTAATTAAAATCTTAATATTTTCTTCAGGTAAATTATAATATTCTGATATGCTTTTTTTAATTTTTTCATCACTTAATTCCCTATATTTAGTACTATTTTCTTTTTCTTGTGTAATGATTACATCTTTTACTTTTTCTATCTCAATATTATTATTTTCTTTAGCTTCTCTATTTTCACTTAATATTATTTCAACTGCCAATAGTTGACCAAAGCCTTGTTTTTCTTCGCTAATATTAATACTAATTTTTTCAATGGAGTAATCCGTATTTTTAATTATTAAATCTTTTAATTCTCCTTCAATTTTTTCTATATAAAATCCTTTTATTTGTTCTTCTTGAATTATAGACAATTTTAAATTGTCTTTATCTTGAAATTTAGCACTTTCTATTTGATTTTTATATAAATCCTTTGTAAAACTATAGTCTTTATTAATTAATTTTACAAAAGGACTTATTATAACAATAATTATTAAAAAACCTAAAATCATATTAATGTATTTTTTCATATTTCCATTGGGAATCACTAATTCTATAATAGATATAAATATAAAAACTAATACAATATCTTTTAACCATATAGTTAAAAAATTTACAGCACCCATATTATCACCTATCTCAACATAATTGTAGCATTGCCTATTTCAACTACAATTGCAATAGTAATAAAAAACATTGTAGCCACAGATAAAACTCCTATCATTACTAGCACTAAAGCCTTTCCCACTTCATTGAAAAAGTTAACAATGTTTTCCGACGCAATAGTTTGAGCAATTGCCCCTATTATCTTATATGAAAATATTAGAACTACAATTTTTATAATTGGCACAATACATATTAAAAAAAGAGCAATTAAACCTATTATTCCTATTCCATTTTTTAATATAGCAGAACAACTAACTACAGTTTCCACTGCATCAGATAAAAATTTCCCCACTATAGGTACCAAATTGTCTACGGCAAATTTGGCAGTTCTTATGGTCATCCCATCTATCTTACTTCCAATTCCAAACATGGTGATTATACCAATAAATATAGTTAATGAACCAGTAATTATTCCAATTATTATTTGTCTAATTAATTCAGATAGCTGGGAAAACTGAATTTTTTCAGACACATTGCTAATAATACCAATAGTAAAGGCAAAAAGTATTAATGGAAATACTAGATTTTTAATTATTGAGCTTACAATGCTTATGGTTCCTAAGACTATAGGATGGAATAAAAGTCTTGTATTTGGACCACTTACTGCAGTTAATAAAGTTAATAGTATAGGTAATATTATTTGCATAAAATCCACCATTTGAATTACAGTTTTTTTTCCTAATTCTAAAGCTATAACAAAACTATTAATTGTTAACATAGCTAAAACTATATAACAAGCATAATGAGCCAATTGTGAAATATTTTCCCTTTCAAAGGAAGATTTTAAATTTGTTAATATGGAACAAGCTATGGTTATTGCAAGAATTTGTACTATTAGAACTAAATTGTTTCTAATTTCTAAGAAAAAAAAATTAGCTATTCCAGATATTATATGTTTAAAATCTAATACCTTTTTTCCTTTAATTATGGAAATAATAGAATCCTTAATGTTTAGTTTTGGATATTCCATCTCCCCTCCCCTAACTATATCTTCTAATACTAATTCTAGTTCTTGAATATTTAAATTGTTTAATTGTTCTCTAATAAATTTATCCATTATATACTGGTTTTCATTAGTACCTATTGCATTAGAAAAATTTGATATGAAAATTATAAAAAAAACTAAAAACATAATTAATCTCAAGTTTTTATTCATTTTCTTCACCTTTAAGGTAGTATTTTCATAATTAAATCCATTAAAGTCAATAATATTGGCATAGCTAATACCATAATTATGACTCTTCCACCGAGTTCAATTTTATTTGCTATAGATTCTTCTCCAGCATCTCTTGAAATTTGAGCGCCAAATTCTACTAAATATGAAATACCTATTATTTTTAATATTACTGAAAAATAAGCAAATTCTATATTAGTACCTTTAACTAATTGATTGAGTATTTCCACCACATATTTTAATTTACCTAGTATTGTTGAAAATATAATTAGACCAGTGGCTATGCTAATTAATATAGCAAAGTCTTCTCTATTTGATTGTCTTAGAAAAACCACCAATACTGTAGCTATTACTCCAATGGATACTATTTTTAAGATTTCCATATTATCACATCCACTAATACAGCCTAAAAATACTTTTTATATTATCGAAAAATCTAGCTATTAGACTAATTACCATTCCAAATACAATAATCACTCCAACTAAAGTTGTAATAAAGGCAAACTCCTCTTTACCTGCCTTATCTAATAATGTATGAAGTATAGATAATAATATGCCTATGCTGGCTATTTTGAAAATTAAATCAATATCCATCTTTATCTCTCCTATAATAGTATTATTACAATAGCTAGACCTATTAGTATTCCTAAACCTTTAAACATTTTTTCATTTTTTTCTTTTTCTAATCTAGCATCATTTTGTAAAAAAGAAATTTGTTTTAAGATTAAGCTAAAATTTTTTTCCTGATCTTTTCTATCTGATGAACCTAAAACTCTCCCTAAAGATAGAA
>JAAZMA010000067.1 GCA_012799055.1 Tissierellia bacterium | reverse complement strand
GTTATTGCTGCTGTTAATGTAGTTTTGCCATGGTCAACGTGACCTATTGTTCCTATATTTACGTGAGGTTTTGTTCTTTCAAATTTTGCTTTACCCATGATTTATTCCTCCTTAATTATAAAAGTTAAAGTATAAAAGTTAAAGCACTAGTACACCTATCCAGGTGTTCCTTTTATTATTATTTTGGAGCCCATGACCGGATTTGAACCGGTGACCTCTTGCTTACCATGCAAGTGCTCCACCTGCTGAGCTACATGGGCATCTTAATCCACTGTAACATATTTTACTACCAAGATATTTCATTGTCAATAGATATTTCAAATTTCTTTTAATTCTAAATATCTTTCTAATTTCCGTTTAACTCTTTGTAATGCATTATCTACGGATTTTATATGTCTATCTAATTCTTCTGCAATTTCTTGATAAGATTTTCCATCTAAATAACACATAAACACTTGCCATTCTAAATCACTTAATAATTCTACAATTTGATTTTCCATAAAATACAATTCTTCATCACTAATTACTAATTCTTCTGGATCTGTTATCTTTGTGCCAGATAATATATCTAATAATGTCCTGTCAGATTCGTCTTCATATATAGGTTTGTTTAAAGATATGTAAGAATTTAGTGGTATGTGTTTTTGTCTTGTGGCAGTTTTAATTGCGGTGATTATTTGTCTAGTTATGCATAGTTCAGCAAAGGACCTAAAAGGTGTTAGCTTGTCCCTATTGTAATCTCGAATAGCTTTGTAAAGGCCTATCATTCCCTCTTGAACAATATCTTCTTTGTCTGCACCTATTAAAAAATAGGATTGAGCTTTAAGTCTAACGAAACTTTTGTATTTTGTCAGCAAATAATCTAGTGCTTCTAAATCCCCCATTTTGGCCTTTTCAACAATATCCTCATCTTCCATACTTTCATAGACTGATATGTCTAATTGATTGTATAATCCTAAACTCACCATATATCCCCCTCTGGCCTTATGTTTGAAAGATATATCCATAATTATATAAATTATAATTAAATAATATTAATTAGTCAAGCCTATTCCTGATTTTCTCCCCATTTGTTCAATTTTTTTAAGATTTCATCGTCTAATCTTCCCATTAATATTTCTTCCTGTGCATCTTCCCTTTCCTTTTTCCTTTTTATAGCCTTTTTTTGTTCCAGTATTTCTAATTCTAATTCTCTTGCAGATATTCTCGTTCCACCTCTGCCAAGTACAATTTGTTGTTCTAACCAATCAGAGGTGGCAACTCTTACCTTTTTAACTCTACCAATTTCATCTAATGTCTTTTCAATATATTGATCTGCTGTTTCGTTTTCCTTTGTATATATTACCTGAATCCCCTTAATATTCTCCACTAAACCACTATTTCCTCTCACTAAATGAGCATCGAATACAATTATTATTTTAATACCAGAATAAATTTGATACTCTGACATTATCTCAATTAATTCTTCCCTGGCCATCTCTAAACTTATACTACTTAACTCCTTTAAATTGTCCCAGGAATTAATTATATTATAACCATCTACAAAAAGATACTCTTTATATTTTTTACCTTTTTTCCTCATAATTCTGCCTTATTATTTCATATATTAATACTGAGGCTGCATTTGAAGCATTAAGGGAAGAAACCTTTCCAAACATGGGAATCTTTAATAGGAAATCACATTTTTCTTTAACAAGTCTTGATAATCCTTTGCCCTCGCTACCTATTACTAAAGCAATAGGCCCCTTTAAATCCATATTAAAATAATAATCTTCGCCCTCCATATCTGCACCATATATCCATAGACCTTCATCTTTTAACTTTTCTATAGTGTCTGAAATATTATTGACTTTAGCCACAAAAATATGTTCTACGGCACCAGCAGAGCTTTTGTATACAGTTTCATTTACTGAGGCTGCCCTTCTTTTGGGAATAATAATCCCATGGGCTCCTGCACATTCAGCTGTTCGAATTATAGCTCCCAGATTGTGAGGGTCTTCTATACCATCTAAAATTATTAAAAAAGGGTCTTCTTTTAGTTTATTTGCATAATTTAATATTTCCTCTATGGTAGAGTAAGTATAGGCCTCAACTAATGCAACTACACCCTGATGATTTCCCTTAGATATTTGATTTAATTTATTTTTATCTACTCTTTGTATTATTATATTTCTTTCCTTGGCTATTCCAACTATTTTATTTATAGAGCCTTTTAATTCTCCTTTTTGAATATAAAGTTTCTCTACTTCCCTACTAGATTTTAAAACTTCCAGTACTGGATTTCTACCAACTACATATTGTTCTTCCATAGTTTATTCCTACTTTCATTTATCCAAATATTATAAATTACTAAATTTTTCCCTAACCTTTATTATATTACCACAGGTCATTGCTCCCTCTGGACAAGGGCCATTTAAACAGCTAGGCCCAGCATTTTTAAACAAATTAGGATATACAGCTTTAACCTTTTTTAGCATTTCTATAGCTAATTGTCTTATTTCCCATTGGGCTCTTTCACAGGTTCTAAGTCGAAAGAAATTCATTAAAGTTCTAGCATTCATAGTAAATACTATTTTAGTTTCACATGCATTGGGAAATACATATCTAGCATCTTCTATGGCTTTTTTTTCTGCTTTAATTCTAGCTTCCCTTTCTCCCATTTTCCCAGTTTCCAAATACTTTTCATAGTATTTATTAAATAAAATATCTGTGATTTTATTGTAATATTCTTGATCTTTTTCCATGGATTCTATAAATAATTTTTTTGCCTCTTCATCTTCTTCAATAGAAGGTGGCATAATATATTCAAATTGATCTAATTTTACATATCTTTGGGATTGTTGAGAAAAACTAGCTATTCTATGTCTTACTAACTGATGAGTTAAAGTTCTAGAAACTCCCTCTACTCCAAAGGTAAAATTTACATGTTCTATAGGCGACTCATGGCCTAAGTCTACTAACATGTTTAAAAATCTTTCTATAGACCTCTCATCTAATTCATCTTCTATTTCTTTGATACCTACAGGGGAATAGCACAACTTAGCAGCTGAAGCTATAAGTTTCTCCCCATCTTTAGTATAACGTAATAGCTCTACCTTCAATGTATTTCCCCCTTCTATTATACTCTTTAGATTCTTTTCCATTTAACTCCTTCTTGAGTATCTTCTAATATAATTCCCTTGTTTTTTAAATCATCTCTAATTTTATCTGCTAATTGGTAATTTTTTTCTTTTCTAGCCTGAGTTCTTTTTTCTATTAATTCTAATATTTCCTCTTCTAATATTTCTTCTTCTTTATATAATAAACCTAATATATTTGCTAATTCCATAAAAGTATTGTAAGTATATTGTATCACAAATTTAGAAGTTTTTTCATTAAAATTAGTATTGGCATATTTAGATATGTCAAATAAACTAGCTATGGCATCTGCAGTGTTTAAATCGTCTTCCATGGATTTAATAAATTCATCTTTATATTTATTTATTTTATTTATTTCTCCATTTTCTACTTTACTATCTTCTGCCATATCTAATAAATATTCTAAGTTTTTCTTAGTATTATACAATCTTTCTAGTCCATTTTCTAATTGTTCCATTACCTCTCTATTAAAGTTAATGGGATTTCTATAATGGGCAGATAATAAGAAAAACCTTAATACTTCTAAATCAAATTCTTCTCCAATTTCCCTAACAGTGAAAAAATTACCTAAGGATTTGCTCATTTTACGATTATCTATAGTAAGCATTCCATTATGCAACCAATAATTTGCAAAGGGTTTTCCAGTTAAAGTTTCTGATTGAGCAATTTCGTTTTCATGATGGGGAAATTGTAAGTCTTCTCCACCAGCATGTATATCTATGGTATCTCCTAATAAAGTTTTAGCCATTACTGAGCATTCTATATGCCAACCTGGACGACCTTTCCCCCAGGGACTATCCCAATAAGGTTCTCCTTCTTTGGCCTTTTTCCATAGGGCAAAATCTAATGGGTTTTTCTTTTCCTGGGACACTTCTACTCTAGCGCCAGAAATTAAATCTTCAATATTTTTCTTAGATAGTTTTCCATAGTCTTTGGCAGCCTCTATATTAAAATAAACATTCCCATCTACATTATAAGCTGCCCCTTTATCAATTAAGGCCTGTATAAAATCTATCATTGGTTGAACAAATTCTGTAGCCCTTGGATGGGTGGTGTTTTCTTCATATAAATTAAGTCCCTTTGCATCTTCTATAAAAGCTTCAATATATTTATTAGCAATAGTTTTTGCTGAAACTCCTTCTTCATTAGCCCTATTAATTATCTTATCGTCTATATCTGTAAAATTTGTAATATATTTTACATCATAATCTTTATATATAAAAAATCTTCGCAAAGTATCAAAAACCACTGCAGGTCTAGCATTTCCCACATGTATATAATCATAAACTGTAGGACCACATACATAAATACCTACTTTGCCTTTTTCAATTGGTATAAATTCTTCTTTTTTTCTAGTTAAAGTATTGTATAGTTTCATATTGGCCTCCTTTCTTATTCAGTTCACAATTCACAATAAACAATTTATGATTGTTAGATGAATAACTTACTTTTTGGAGGACAGCCCCCCAAAAAGTAAGTTATTTTATAAATAATTTTCTTCTACATATTGAATTCTTTTTAATATATTTTCTTTGCCTAATATATATATTATATTCACTAATTCTGGTCCGTGACTATTCCCAGTTAATGCAATTCTAACAGGCATAAATAAATTTTTCCCTTTTACGCCAGTGGATTTTTGAATTTTTTTCATAATAGTCTTAGCAAAGTCTTCATCTATTTCTTCTATTTCACTTAATTCTTCTTTAAAAGCATTAAGTAGATTAGGTACTTGCTCACCTTTCAGCATTTCCATTGCTTTTTCATCTTCTGGTTTTATTTCATTATTAAAGAAAATCTCTACTTTTTCTGGTATTTCTGAAAGTTTAGATAGACTTTCTTGTATTGTTATAATAATAGTTTTAACCCAATCATAGTTTTCTTCAGCCACTTTTTCATCTATATATCCAGATTCTATTAAATAAGGTATGGACATTTTAGTTAATTTATCTATATCATAATCTCGTATATGATGGCCATTTACCCAATCTAATTTATCTATATCAAATATACCACCAGTTTTAGAAACCCTTTCAAAACTGAATTTTTCAATTAATTCAT
>JAAZMA010000122.1 GCA_012799055.1 Tissierellia bacterium | reverse complement strand
AGTGCCCCGTAGGACAAAATGACTACTTATTGTAAATGTCTGAATCTGACAAAAACGGGGCGACTAAAGGTCGCCCCTGTAATTTACAATTGATAATTGGTTCAAGGCCTAAAGTTCATATTTCTCGGAAGGCCTATATTCCCAATAGCCAAGAGGCTATGGAGAAATATACCATTAAGGATAGTGCATCTACTATTGTAGTAATTAGTGGTCCCGCCATTATGGCTGGGTCTATATTTAGTTTTTGAGCTATCATAGGTAGGATTCCTCCTACTACTTTAGAAATTACTACTGTTACAAATAAAGTGATAGATACTGTTAAAGATACTAAAAAGCCTACATCGTCAAATAAATATATTCTAAAAAAGTTGACCACAGCTAAAATTATCCCCACTACTAAACTAATACCTAATTCTTTTAGTACTACTTTTCCTGCATCGTCAGACTCTATTTCTCCCAATGCTATTCCACGAATTACTAAGGTGGAGGATTGACTACCAGAGTTTCCTCCAGTGTCCATTAACATGGGAATAAATGCAGTTAAAACTACTACAGATTGTAATACATCTTCAAATTTTCGTATAATTCCTCCTGTAAAAGTGGCAGAAATCATTAATACTAAAAGCCATATTATTCTGTGTTTAGCTAAAGTAAATATATTAGCATCTAAATATTTTTCTTCAGATGGAGACATGGCTGCCATTCTTTGAAAGTCTTCTGTAGTTTCTTGATCTATTACCTCCATTATATCGTCAACAGTTATTATTCCTGTTAGTCTTTCCTCTTTGTCCACTACAGGTAATGCTAAAAAACCATATTTTTTAAATATCCCTGCTACAGTTTCCTGATCATCATGGGTTTGAACATATATTACATCTCTGTCCATTATTTCTTCTATGGTTTTGTTTTCATCTGATATAACTAATTTTCTTAAGGAAACTATTCCCTCTAATTTCCTATTTCTATCTGTTACATAACAAGTATAAACTGTTTCCTTGTCTAGCCCTGTTTCTTTAATATGATTTAGAGAATCCTGAACTGTCATAGATTTTTTCAAATCCACATATTCTGTGGTGGTTATACTTCCTGCAGAATCTGGTGGATATTTTAAAAATTGATTTATTAAATTTCTTTCTTCTTCTTTAGCATTTGATAATATTTTTTTTACTATATTTGCTGGAACTTCTTCGATTATATCTATCATATCGTCAAAGAATAGTTCATCAATTATAGCCTTTAATTCCTTATCTGTAACTAGGCCTATAAATTCCCTTTGTTGTTCCACTGAAAAGTGAGCAAATACATCTACTGCTAAATCCTTAGGTAACATTCTAAATATTAACAAAGATGTATGAATATCTAAGGGTTCTAGTAATTCAGCCACATCCACTTCATTCATCTCTTCTAATTCTCTTTTTAATGTGACATATTTCTTTTCTTTGATTAATTCTTCAATTCGTCTTTCATCCATAATAACCCCCCTCTAGAAGAACCATAGTGATGACTAGGGTTCTTCTTTTTATATTCTATTTTATGTTTATTACTATAACTATACGAAGGTCCAGAATCCACTAATCATCACTCCTTTTCTTCTTATTAGGGATATTCCTCTATCTATAGATTATTAGAAATAGAAGAATATTTCAAGAAAAATTTTATTTTAACTTATATTATTGTAACACAGAGATTGAAATTTATTAAGTTTTAAATAAAAAAAGATAGGTTCAAACCTATCTTTTAATTATTGATTAAGTCTTAAAACACTGGCTCAGTTTAATTTTTCATATCTGTTTATTGTCATTATATGACTTTAGGTAAAACAAAATTGGGACAAAGAGAGCTGCCTCCACTGTCCCAAAATTGTCTAAACTAGCAAGTAGAGCCTCCCCTATCAGGTATTACAGCAAAGCCTTTTCTTAGCCAATTATCGCTATAATCTATGGTAAATGCACCAAAATTATCTACTAAGTCTTCTTCTAATAGGAAAGTAAATCCTCCAGCTTCTGTTTTGGCATCTCCTTCTTTTTGCTCATCCAGAGCTAATCCAAAAGATGGACCCCCTCAGCCAAAAGCTGCAATATAAATTCTCAAAGGCTTATTATTGTCTTTTTCTTTTATTACTTTTTTAAGCTCTTCTTGGGCTCTTTCAGTAACTTCTACTTTCATATAAATACCTCCTGTTATTATTTGCTTATTATAAATATACCCCCTATGGGTACATTAAAACATTGTATACTATTTTTTGTTTTTAGTCAATTAAAATCTAAAACCT
>JAAZMA010000116.1 GCA_012799055.1 Tissierellia bacterium | reverse complement strand
TAACAATACTTAGTATTTCATCATATTATCAACAATTATTAATAGGTATTATTATTATCGTTTCTGTATCTATTTCAGAAATACGCCAGGGAAAGCAAATACGAATTTATAACTAAATTAGGAGGAGAAAAAAATGAATTTTAAAAAAATCTTATCATTATTACTTATTTTAATTCTATCTACTACTTTATTAGCAGGATGTAATTCTGGAGAAGTTAATAAAGAAATGGGAAAGGATAATGCAGAGGAAGAGCCACAAGAAAAAAGTTCTAAAATGACTGAAATGGAAAATGCATTAATGAGCCAATTAGAGCCAATGCCTGAAATAAATAAAGGGGAAAAGATTGGAGTATTAGTTATCTCCTTAACTAATCCCTACTGGGTAAATATGAAAGAATGCTATGAAAGGGCAGGGGAAGAATTAGGAATAGATGTAGAAGTATTGGCTGCCCCTACAGAAGGAGATACTACAGTACAGTTAGAAACTTTAGATGGTATGATAGTTAAAGATTACGATGCTATTATATTTTCACCAATTGATAGAAACAATTTAATTCCAGGTATTATTAGGGCTAATCAAGCAGGTGTACCTGTAATAAATCTAGGGCCTGGTGTTGATGAAGAGGGCCTAAAGGAACAAGGTGGTTTCTTAGACGGAAGAATTACCATTGACTTTGAAAATCAAGGAAAAATGGCAGCAGAAGATATGTTAAAACAGATGCCAGAAGGTGGAAAAGTGGCAATTATTCAAGGAATTCCAGGGGCTGGGCAAAGTGAAGGACGTACTAAAGGTGCCAAAGAGGTTTTTGAAAATGCCGAAGGCGTAGAACTTGTAAGTATACAGCCAGCAGATTGGGATAGAAATAAGGCTTATAATATTACCATGGATTTAATTCAGGCACATCCAGATTTAAAAGGGATATTTGCATGTAATGATGTAATGGCCTTAGCAGCAGTAGAGGCTTTAGAAACAGCAAATGAAAGGGAAGGAGTTATTATATACGGTGTAGATTTTACAGATGAGGCACAAGAGGCTATAATTGCAGACAGATTAGATGGTTCTGTAACTTATTCTTCTAGGGCGTATTCTAAGGCAGGACTACTTTTAGCACTTAAAATTGCCCAAGGTCAAGAGGTAAATGAAGCTGTTTACTCACCTTTAGTAATTGTAAACAAGGAGAATATAGATGAATTCCATGGGTGGGAATAAGCCTAAAAACTATATAGTGGAAACGGCTTTATTAGGTCAGGGTCTCATATCTATTGAGGATGAGAAAATACTATCTGTATGGCCTAAAGATGCCTTACTTGCATGGATTCAAAAAGGCAAAATAAAAATAGGTACAATAGAAGAATTTATCCCTGCTAGGAGGGAATCAAACAATTGGCAAAGACTAGATGGTATTACAGTTAAAAACAAGAGGCAAGATGATGTAAATGCTTATTTAACTGCCTCAGGAACCATGGTAGTAGCCAAGGCAATAGGGTGCCCAATGGTGGTGTCAGCAGGTATAGGTGGAATAGGGGATATTAAGGATGAAAAACTTTGTTATGATCTACCAGCCCTTTCTAAACTAGGCATTACCTTAGTAGCAACATCTCCTAAGGATATGCTAGATATTCCAGGTACTCTAAATTGGTTAAATAATCATGAAGTAAGGGTTTTAGGTTATAATACTAATATTTGCAATGGATATATTTTAGTGCAGGAGGCTACAGAGCTTAGAGGACAAATAAATTCTCAGAATGCAAATAAATTAGAATACGGAAACAATTTAATTTTAAATCCAATTCCAGAAAAAAATAGATTACAGGATTTATCCTTATTAAAGGAAGCTATAAAGGCTGGAAAAGAAGCAGAAAATCAAGGAGGCATATATCATCCTGCAGCTAATGCCTGTTTTGATAGACTAAGTTTAGGACTATCATCTAAAATCCAATTAGAGTCCCTAATCTCTAATATAGAAGTGGCTAAATTAATAAGCAAAAATAGATAATAGGCAATAAAAGTATACTAAAAATCAAATGGTGGAAAAATTACACTGCCATTTGATTTTTTTATACTTTAAGTGGTAAAATAAAAGAGATAGTTTATAGTAAAATAAAGGAGGATTAAATTTGATTTCTAAAGAAGAGATAAATCATATAGCTAAGCTTAGTAAAATAAAACTAAATGAAAAGGAAATAGAGGATTTTTCCAAGGAATTTACAGAAACATTAGAATATCTAGAAATAATAAAGGAAGTAGATTTAGAAGGTGTAGAACCAACTTATTTTATAAATACCAATAAAAATCCCCTAAGGGAAGATATAGTGGAGGAATCTTTGCCATTGGAAGAAGTAATAAAAAATGCACCAGATGAAAAGTACGGATATTTTAAATTACCAAATGTAATGGATTAGGAAGGTGAAAAACTTGGATATTACAAAATTAACAGCAAGGGAAATGAGGGAAAAATTACTCTCTAAGGAAATTTCCAGTAGGGAAATAGTATCCCAACATCTAGATTTAATTGAAAAAAAGGAAAAAGACATAAATGCTTTTATAAGCATAAATAAAGAAGAGGCATTAATTGAAGGAGATAAAATAGACAAAAAAATTAAAAATGGGGAAAAAATTGGCCCTTTAGCAGGAATCCCTATTGGAATAAAGGATAATATAATTACTAAAAATATAAAAACTACTTGTGGTTCTAAAATGTTAGAAAATTTTATACCACCTTATGATGCCACTGTAATAGAAAAAATCAAAGCTGCAGATGGAATAATTATAGGTAAGAATAATATGGACGAATTTGCCATGGGTTCTACTACTGAAAACTCATTTTTTGGACCTACAAGAAACCCAATAGATTTAGAAAGGGTGCCAGGTGGTTCCAGTGGTGGCTCCGCAGCAGGAGTTGGTGCCTATGAAATGGCTTTAGCCTTAGGTTCTGATACAGGAGGTTCCATTAGGCAACCTGCAAGTTTTTGTGGCTTAGTAGGAATTAGGCCTACATATGGATTAGTATCTAGATATGGTCTTGTGGCCTTAGCAAATTCTCTAGACCAAATAGGCGTAATAGCTAGAAATGTAGAGGATGCTACCTTATTATTGGAAACTATTATTGGTCATGATAAGAAAGACTCCACTTCCATATATATGAAAAATAAAGATTTATTAGAAAAATTAAATGATAATATTAAAGGGATAAAAATAGCTATACCTAAGGAATTTTCCAATGTGGAAATGGACAATGGAATAGAAGATATAATAAAAAATTCCATTAAAATATTTGAAAAACTTGGTGCAAATATAGAAGAAGTATCTATGCCTCATTTTAAATATAGTTTAGCTACTTATAATATTTTATCTAATGCTGAGGCTAGTTCTAGTTTGTCTAGATTTGACGGTATTAGATATGGCTATAGAACTAAGGAACATAGTACTCTAGATGAATTATATATGAATACTAGAGGAGAGGCTTTTGGAAAAGAAGTTAAGAGAAGAATTTTAGAAGGGACTTATTATTTAAATAGAAATAATAGAGAAAAATACTACAATAGAGCATTAAAATTAAGAACCCTTATAATAGAAGATTTTGAAAAAGTTTATGGAAAATATGATATTATTTTATCGCCTGTATCACCAGTATTGCCTTTTAAAATGGGAGAAGACAAAAATTATCTAACTAATATATTTACAGTACCAGTAAGTCTTGCAGGATTACCAGCTTTATCTATTCCAGCAGGCTATGTAGAAGGGCTTCCTGTTGGAATTCAATTAATAGGTGATAAATTTGAAGAATTAAAATTACTAAATGTAGCATTAGCTTTTGAAAGAGATTTAGCCCTAGGAGGTGAAGCTGATGAAATATAAAACTATAATAGGCTTGGAAATTCATGTGGAATTAATGACTAATACTAAAATATTTTGTTCCTGCACTAACGAATTTGGTGGGGAGATAAATACTCACACTTGTCCAGTATGTTTAGGACTTCCGGGAGCTATGCCTGTGCTTAACAAAGCAGTATTGGAATACGGCATAAAATCTGGTATTGCTTTTAATTCAAAAATAGCCAATAATACTAAAATGGATAGGAAAAATTATTTTTATCCTGATTTAGTAAAAGGCTATCAAATATCTCAAGATGAAGAGCCTCTATGTTCTGGGGGGTATATTGAAATAGAATTAGAAGATGGAGTTAAAACCATTAGATTAAATAGAATCCATATAGAAGAAGATACTGGAAAATCTATTCATACAGAAGAAGGAGATTCTCTATTGGACTATAATAGAGCTGGTGTACCTTTAATAGAAATAGTTACAGAACCAGATATGAACACTCCAGAGGAAGCTAGATTATTTTTAGAAAAACTAAAATCCACTTTAGAATATATTGAAGTTTCAGACTGTAAAATGGAAGAAGGTTCCTTAAGATGTGATATAAATATTAATGTAATGGATACAGAAACTGGTGAGAGAACTAATATTACTGAACTTAAAAATTTAAACTCTTTTAGAGCAGCAGTTAAAGCCATGGAATATGAAGAGGAAAGACATAGAAAATTACTTTCCCAAGGAGAAAACACTGTTAAAGAAACTAGACGATGGGATGAAATAGAAAATAAAACCATAACTATGCGAGAAAAAGGGGAAGCTGCTGATTTTAGATATGTAGTAGATGGGGATTTTCTTCCAATTATAATAGAGGAAGAGTGGATAGAAGAAATTAAAAAGAATTTACCAGAACTACCCCATGATAAAAAAGCAAGGCTTATTAGAGAATACAATATTCCTGAATACGATGCAGGTGTATTAACTCAGTCTAGGGAATTAGCAGATTTCTTTGAGAAGACAGTGGAATTTTCAAAAGATGCTAATCAAGTAAGTAATTGGATTATGGGAGATGTATTGAGAAGATTAAATGATGCAGGGCTGGAGATTAAAGATTTAAAATTTGGGCCTAAGGAATTGGCAGATTTAATTGAATTAGTTAATGAAGGTAAAATTAGTAATAATATTGGGAAAAAAGTACTAAGGGATATGTTTGAAACAGGTAAAACTCCAGAGACAATAGTTAAAGAAAAAGGATTAATTCAAATATCTGATGCTGGAGAATTGGAGGAAGTAATAAATAAAGTATTATTAGAAAATCAGCAGTCTATAGTAGACTATAGAAGTGGAAAGGATAGGGCCTTAGGATTTTTAGTAGGGCAAGTAATGAAGGCTACAAGGGGAAAAGCCAATCCTCAAATGGTAAATAAAATGCTAAAAGAAAAATTAGAAGAAGAATAATTTAATATTCTTGAAAATAAGACAGGGTATTGTTTATTTAAGCACCCTGTCTTATTTTTATAAAAAAGTGTACCCCAAGTGTATTAAAACTCTTTTATTTCTGGTATAATATACTTATAATATATAGTAGCAATTTAGGGGGGATAAATAATGGAAATAGGAAAATTACCAAATGAAGAATTGGAGAAAATTGTATTTCAAAATATAAAAAATAAAAGAGAAGAAATATTAGTAGGTTCTGGCATAGGAGAGGACAATGCCATAATAGATTTTGGAGAAGAAGTATGTATAATGTCTACAGATCCAATTACAGGTGCAACTAAGGGCATTGGAAAACTTGCTATATATATTTCTTGTAATGATGTGGCCAGTAGTGGGGCAGAACCTATAGGAGCTTTGTTAACCATATTAGCACCGCCTAATACTACAAAAGAAGATATAGAAATAATTATGAAAGAAGCAGGTGTTGCTTCAAAAGAGTTAAATATAGAAATAATGGGAGGCCATACAGAAATTACAGATGCAGTAAATAGAGTAGTAATATCTACTACTGTAGTGGGAAAACAAAAGAAGAAAAATATGATAGATATTAATAAAGTTAGTATAGGAGATAAAGTATTAATTACTAAATATGCAGCTATTGAAGGCACCTCTATTATTGCTAAGGAATTGGAGGATTATTTAGAAGATAAAATAGGTAGGGATAAAGTAATAGAAGCTCAAAACATGGGAGAATTAGTTTCAGTAGTTAAAGAAGGAATTTTGTTAGGAAAAATTGGTGTAAATTATATGCATGATATAACTGAAGGAGGTATACTAGGGGCAGTATGGGAAGGTGCTGTGGCTACAAATAAGGGAATAAAAATCTATGAAGATTTAATACCTATAAAAGGAGTTACTAGAGAAATTACTTCCATATTAAATATAGACCCTTATAAATTAATATCCAGTGGCTCTATGTTAGTAATTGCCAAAGAAGACAAGATTCCAGAGATTGAAGAAAAATTGGCTGAAGAAAATATAAATATAACTGTTATTGGAGAAGTAATTGAAAAAGGAATATTAATAGAAAAAAATGGAGTAGTAGAAGAAATACCATCTCCT
>JAAZMA010000267.1 GCA_012799055.1 Tissierellia bacterium | reverse complement strand
ACTTCTAAATCATAAGTTTTCGCTGCAGAAAATCCTAAATCCCCAGTACTTAACATTACTACTCTATAGGGTAGTTCTAATTTTTTAAGAATTTCTTCAGCATTGGCTGTTAATTTTTCTAATTCTTCGTAGGAGTTTTCTGGTAGTGAAAATTTCACTAATTCCACTTTGTCAAATTGATGATTTCTAATTAATCCCCTAGTATCTCTACCGGCAGAACCAGCCTCTTGTCTAAAGCAAGGAGTGTATCCAGTTAAATATATAGGTAGCATTTCTTCATCTAGAATTTCATCTCTATATACATTGGTTAGAGGAACCTCAGCAGTAGGTATTAAATAATAGTCTTTACTAGGAATATGAAACATATCTTCTTCAAATTTAGGTAATTGACCTGTTCCTATCATACTGTCCCTATTTACCATAAAAGGTGGTGAAATTTCTCCATACCCATGTTCTGTAGTATGAAGGTCTAACATAAAGTTTATTAAGGCTCTTTCTAATTTTGCCCCAAGGCCTTTAAATAGAGTAAATCTAGCACCTGTTAATTTTGAAGCCCTTTCAAAATCTAAAATATTTAATTCTACTCCTAAATCCCAATGGGCCTTAGGTTCAAAATCAAATTTTGTCGGCTCCATGTGTTTTCTTATTTCCACATTGTCTTCATCGGTTTTTCCCTCTACTACAGATTCATGGGGAGTATTGGGAATGTTTAAAAGATGTTCCTTTAATTCTATATCTATTTCTTTTACTTTTATGTCTAATCCCTTTATATCTTCTGATAATTGTTTCATTTCTTCTAATAGGGATGAAGGATTTTTCCCTTCTTTTTTTAATTTAGGTATTTCTTTAGACATGGTGTTTTGTTTGGCTTTCATTTCTTCTACTTTAGTTAATATATTTCTTCTTTCTTCATCTAATTTTAAAACCTTATCTATTGGGTAATCTCCATGTCTTTTCTCTAAAGCTTTAATTACTTCTTCTGGATTTTTTCTAATTCTTTTAATGTCTAGCATATTCTTCCCTCCTAATTTAAAATAAAAAAACTCTCAGTCCCTATATTAGGGACGAGAGTTTAGCCCGCGTTGCCACCCTATTTAACCTATTGGTTCACTCATAGCAAAATTAGCTCCAGGCTGGATTCAATAATCTCCCTTGCCAATTTCCACCTACCATTGGCTCTCTGTAAAGGTACAATTATTTACTATTTCCCATCATAGCTAAATATAAATTTGTACTATAGTATACCATAATTAAAAAAATATATCAAATATTTTTGAAAATTTTAAAACTAGCTATGAAATATTCCCAAATTCATTAAAATTGGGTATAATTTCTGCAAAATTTTTAATTACACTTATAATATGTTTATTATAATTTCATATCTCCATACTTTATATATCCTTTTTTCCTCATTCTTTCTGAAATAATCCAAGTTAAAATACCAGGTAGTATAAAATGCATAATTAATATTTTAATTAATACGTCTATAGACCCTCCCATGGTGTCTATCATGGCAAATTGGCCTACTAAACCACTGGTACCCATTCCTGCGCCTATCATATTACTTTCCATTTTTAATATGGTAGTGGAAATAGGTCCTAATATGGCTGAGGCAATTATTGGAGGTATCCAAATTTTTGGATTTTTAATTATATTGGAGATTTGTAACATAGAGGTCCCTATGCCTTGAGCAATAAATCCTCCAAAGCCATTTTCTTTATAGGAAGCTATTGCAAAGCCTATCATTTGAGTAGCACAGCCTACAGTACTGGCACCTGCTGCTAAACCACTTAAGCCTAAAGATATGGCTAAGGCTGCAGAACTAATAGGTAATGTTAAAGCTATTCCCATTAGTACTGAAACTATTATGCCCATAGGTATGGGATGTAGTTCTGTAGCTAAATTAATAATATTTCCTATGAAACTCATAAATTTAGCTATAAAAGGTGCTATATAATGACCTGTAAGTCCTCCTGTTAATATGGTTATAAGGGGTACTAATACAATGTCTACAGAGGTTTTCCCTTGAATTAGTTTAGAACATTCTGCCCCAATTAATCCAGCTACAAAGGCTCCTACTGGTTCCCCTATTTGTATGGCAACAGTGCCTCCATCTAAAGAAATAGTACCTGCTCCTATGGCACCTGTAACTACAGAAGCAAATACTCCCAAGGGAGAAGCTCCTACACTAATGGCTACTCCAGCACCTATGGCTGGCCCCATAAGATATTGAGCTATGGTACCAAATTGGATTAATAAATCTATTTTTAAAAGAGCTCCCAATTGCTTAATTATTAAACCTATTAATAATGAAGAAAAAAGCCCTAAAGCCATTCCATTAAATACCTTAATAAAATAGCCTTTTATACCTTTGTTTTTGTTAGAAGAATTTCCTCCCATTAAAATCCTCTCCTTTGTATATATTTATCATATGTACTTAATAAGCATTATAACAGATATTTTAGAATTTGTTTTAATTTTACCAAAATAAAAACACTAATTGTGAAATTAGTGTTTTTATTTATTAAGAATGTTTCACCTTGTAAGAAGACACCACTTTTATATAAAATATAGTTCCAAGTATTATCCAAAGGCCTAGGGCTATTAAAGATTCTCTTCCTAAAGCTGCTGGAGAGGCAGGAATTAGTAATAATAGTATTGTTAGTAATGAAGCTATTATTCCTAATAGGGACATAATTTTTCTCAATATTGTATCTCCTATCCTAAAGGCAATAATGCAAACATAAAGATAAGCTATGGCAGCTCCCAAAGATGACATGTCTACAATCCACAGTATAACTTCTCGGCCAAACCAAGGAGCTATTAAACTAATTGTAGTGGCAAATAAGATAGCATTTTTATATACTCCATTTTCATTTATATAGCTGTATTTTTTAGGTACCATATTGTGATTAGATATGGAACCCATTAATTTACTTGTAGAAATCATAAAACCATTAATCCCAGAGGTTACAGCAGCAGATAAGGCTATTACTAATAATAAAAAGCCAAATTTACCAATGGTGGCAAGTACTCCTGTACCTAGGGCCCAGTCTAAAGCTAAAGCTTCTTCTGGAGAATAGACCAATCCTGTGGTTAAATTAAGTATGGAGTATATTGTAGCACCAATTAATACAGATAATATTGCAATTAAAGAAGCAGTTTTGGCACCAAAATCGTATTCCTTACATATTTGTGGAATATTATCAAAGCCTACAAAGGCAAAGGGAGTTATGGCAAAGATTTTTAGTACCTCTCCTATTTCAAATTTATAATTGTATATATAATTCCTTAGGAAATTACTTCTATCAACTTTAACAAACATAATTGTAAATACTGTAAACACCAATGTAACTAAGGTTAATGCAATGAAGTTTTGAACTCTTGCTGATTCTTTAATTCCTTTTATATTTATATAGGCAAATAATAAAATTACTAAATTAGATAATATTATTTCTCCTATATATATTTCATAACCTGCAATACTATAAAGGTATCCAAATTGAAATAGATCTCCAAATATTTTTCTAATAACCAATGGAAAAGCTGTGCCATTTAGTGGGATTATGGTTAAATAGGCCAATAGTAAAAACCAACCTACTATAAAGCCATGATTTCTACCACAATGCTTATAGGTAAAGGAAAATTCACCACCTTCATCATTGTGATTTTCAAGCATTACATAATAGGAACTTTGAATAATTATAATAAATAAGGCACCTAAAAAAAGTCCAATAGCAGTATTTATAACTCCAGCTTCATTTAAAAATTTGGTCCCAGGTAACATAAAGGAACCCCAACCTATTATGGAGCCTAAAACTATGGAAAAAACATCAATTTTATTTAATTTACTTTTCATTTAATTTCACCTTTTCATTTATAAAATAGGTTATGGGAAGGCTCCCATAACCTTATTAATTATTCAAAATTATATGCTGTAACAATTGGTTTTCTTCCAGTTGCTTTGTCATTATAGTATTCAAAGAAAGATAAGCCCATAAAACTACCAGATATATTATATACATTGTCAAAGCCTAGATGTTGTAAAGCCATAACTGCATTGTAAGATCTTTGGCCTGATCTACAGTGTAGATAAACTGGTCTGTCCTTTGGTATTTCATCTACTCTATCTCTTATTTCACCTAAAGGTATATTTACTGCATTTATTATATGACCTTCTTCATATTCATCTTTATCTCTAACATCTATAATATAGGCACCTTCTTCTACTAAGCCTCTTACTTCATCTACATGAACTTGTTTAAAACAACTATGGAGTATATTTAATCCTACTAGGGCAGCAAAATTTACCACATCTCTAGCAGTTCCAAAAGGTGGTGCATAGCATAGTTCTAAATCTTTTAAATCTTCTAGTGTACCATTAAATTTAATTAAAGTGGCTATAACATCTATTCTTTTGTCTACATTTCCCTTACCTATGGCTTGAGCACCTAGTACTCTTCCTGTAGGTACTTCAAATATTAATTTAAAATGTAATGGTTCACTATCTGGCATTATACCCACTTTATCATCTGGAATTATCATTACTGTATCATAATCAACTTGCATATTTGTAGCTTTTATTAATCCTTCAGTTAATCCTGTGGAAGCTCCATTATAATCAAATATTTTTATTACAGAGGAACCTATAACTCCAGTATTATTTACAGGTCTACCATATATATGGTCTGCTGCAGCTCTTGCTTGTTTTTGTGCAGGACCTGCTAAAGCTAATTTACTTTGGGAGTGAAGTAATCTATTATATACTTCTATGGCATCTCCTACAGCGTAAATATCTGGGTCTGAAGTTCTAAAGTTTTGGTTTACTGCTATGGCCCCAGTTTTTCCTAATTTTAAACCAGCTTTTTCAGCTAAAGTTGTTTCTGGACTTACACCTATGGCCATTACTATAGCTTCTGCATGAATTTTCTTACCAGTTTCTAATACTACAGTATCTTTTTCAAACTTTTCTACTTTATCATTTACAATTAAATTTACTCCATTGTCAATTAATTCCTTGTGTAGTATTTGCACCATATCATAATCAAAGGGTCTCATAATTTGGGGCATAGCCTCTACTATGGTTACATTATAACCAGCTAGTTTTAAGTTTTCTGCTGCTTCAATGCCTATAAATCCACCGCCAATTACTGTAATATCTTTACAATTGTTTTCTTTAATAAATACATTTAATTTTGCAATATCTACTACATTTCTAATGGTAAATACATT
>JAAZMA010000209.1 GCA_012799055.1 Tissierellia bacterium | reverse complement strand
CCTCGTATAATATAGTTGTAATATTTGATAGAAAACACATTTGTATTTTCCATTCAAATCTTGTATAAAATAATTACTTTTTAAAATATATATATAACAGATCTTATCCAATCAAGTATTTAATCATTTCTGTTTAATATTTTTCTATCAAATACCTGAAAGGAAACTTAACCTTTGAGTCAAAACATTATATAATATCTCCTGAATAGAGGATAGATGGAATCCCCCAGGGAGCCTTATGTCGGCTATACCCGTAAAAAAGCGTATCATTCCATCAGTGAGAATTCTATGTTTTAGCTGGTTGGGTTTCCTATAGGGTTTACCCTTGAGAACTACCCGTGTCACAAACGAGGTTGTAGAGTCACTGATAAAAATGGATGCTCTATTCTATCTCAAATTATCAATATAAAGGAGATATCATTATGTCTAAATATTTTTATAATCCAACAGTAGGAATTGATGTTTCAGCAGATTTTTCAATGGTTGCAATACTTGCACCTAACGGCGATATTTACAAGAAACCTTTTAAGGTTAAACACGACGTGGATGGCTTTAACCACTTACTTAAAGAAATAAAGAAAGTGGAAAAAGAGTTTAGCATGAAGACAGCCACCTTCATGGAATCCACTGGTGTATACCACTTATCTCTTTTCCACTTTCTTATTCAAAACGAATTAGAGGTTTTTATTATTAATCCTCTAATTACTAATTCTAACAAAAATAAAGATATAAGAAAAGTGAAAAATGATAAGAAAGATGCTATAAATATTGCTAAACTAGGTAAATTCGAAGATATCAAGGCTTACAGCTCTTTTGATATTTCTATATTTACTTTAAAGAGTTTATGCAGAGATTATTATAAATTGGTGGATACAAGATCAGTCTATAAGAAAAAGTTATCGGCTGATCTTAGAGTGATTTTCCCAGGATACAGTAAAATTTTTTCAGATCTAACTGGTGTAACATCACTTAATATACTCAAATCTTATCCAACACCTAAATCCATAATTAATGCTCCAAAAGATGATATTTTAAAATTATTAGCTGAATCATCTAGAAAAAGCATGGATTGGTGCAAAAAGACCTGCAATAAACTCACTAAAGCTGCTGAAAACGCTACAATCATTGGTATAGAATCACCTTGTTTTTCAATAAAGATTTCAGGGATTATATCTATTATTGATAGTCTTAATGAGCAGATAGATATTTTACTAGCTCAGATTAAGAAGATGGTTAAAGGTGACGATTTAAGCGATAACTTTAAACATGCTATTAAATTATTAAAGTCCATACCAGGTGTAGGATTCCTTACTGCCGTAACAATAATGGTTGAAATTGGTGATTTTGATAATTTTACTAAGCCAAAACAATTAGTAGCATATTTTGGTCTAGATCCTTCTGTTAATGAATCTGGTAAGTTTAAAAGCGATAAAGAAAAAATGTCTAAACGTGGTACACGTTTTGGTCGTAGAGCTTTATATGCAGTTGCATTAGCTTCTATTAGGTCTAAACGCAATGGCCAAGCTAACAACAAAATTCTTCTTGATTACTACCAGAATAATCTTAAAGGTAAAAAGAAGAAAGTAGCTTTAGTTGCTATTATGCATAAGCTTGTAAATTACATATTTGCTGTCTTAAGGGATAAAAAGCCTTATGAACAACGACCACCTAAGATTCATCAACAGATGTACTTAAGAAATAAACTGGTAGCCTAATGGCTACAAAAATTCAATGATTTTTACATTATTTGTATTTTTAAATAATGTGTTTTTGTTGTACTCTTTTTTAGTGAAAAATATTTTTTAAAAAAGTTATTGACTTTTACTAGCTGGTCTTT
>JAAZMA010000049.1 GCA_012799055.1 Tissierellia bacterium | reverse complement strand
TCTTTATTTCCCGCTATGATTACTACAATAATATTAATACTATTAAGTTTAATAATTGTAACTCCCATAGGAGTTTTTACTAGTATTTATTTAATAGAATATGCAAAAAAGAACAGTAAACTAGTTGAATTAATTAGAATTGCCACTGAAACACTATCAGGAATACCTTCCATAGTATATGGTTTATTTGGAATGTTGTTTTTCGTTATAAGGCTTCAATTTCAATACTCCCTAATAGCAGGAGTTTTAACTGCTGCAATTATGGTATTGCCATTAATTATAAGGTCTACAGAAGAAGCCCTTTTATCAGTAGATAATAGTTTAAGGGAAGCTAGTTTTAGTCTAGGTGCTGGAAAACTTTCTACCATATTTAAAATAGTATTACCAGTGGCAATGCCTGGGATTTTATCGGGAATTATTCTATCCATAGGCCGTATAATAGGAGAAACTGCTGCCTTATTATATACCTTAGGAACTGCTACTAAAATTCCCAATGGTTTGTTTTCTTCTGGTAGAACTTTATCTATTCATATGTATTTATTATCTACAGAGGGAATTCATATTAATGAAGCTTATGCAACAGCTGTAGTCCTTTTAATTGTTGTATTGATTATTAATGGATTGTCTACCTATTTAAGTAATAAACTAACAAAAGGAGGAAGTCATGATTAAAATTAAAATAGAAAATTTAAATTTATACTATGGCAATTTTCACGCCTTAAAAAATATAAATTTAAATATAAAGGAAAACCAAATATTAGCCTTTATAGGTCCTTCTGGATGTGGTAAATCTACATTGTTAAAAACTTTAAATAGAATGAATGATTTGATTCCAGACTGTAAAGTTACGGGAAATATATTTTTAGACCATGAAAATATTTATAAAGACTATGATGTTAATTTATTGAGAAAGAAAGTTGGTATGGTATTTCAAAAGCCTAATCCTTTTCCCATGAGTATTTATGATAATATTGCCTATGGTCCAAGGATACATGGAATAAAAAAGAAAAGTAAATTAGATGAAATTGTGGAAGATAGTTTACGAAAAGCGGCCATATGGGATGAAGTAAAGGGGGATTTGAAGAAAAATGCTTTGCAAATTTCTGGTGGACAACAACAAAGATTGTGTATTGCCAGAGCCCTTGCAGTGGAGCCAGAAGTTTTATTAATGGACGAGCCTACCTCTGCATTGGACCCAATTTCCACTGCTAAAATAGAAGATTTAGTAGAGGAGTTAAAAAACAATTATACTATAATAATGGTAACCCATAATATGCAACAAGCTACTAGAGTCTCTGACAAAACAGCATTTTTATTAAATGGAGAAATTATTGAATATGGAAAAACCAGTGAAATCTTCTCTATTCCAAAAGATAAGCGAACAGAAGATTATATAACTGGTAGATTTGGATAATAAATTGAAAGGATGATAATATGAGAAATAGATTTGATAAAGAATTAGTTTTGCTTAATGAAGAATTAATAGAGATGGGAAATTTAGTAGAGGCTGCTATTAAAGCAGCAGTTACTGCTTTAATAGAACAAAATATAGAACTTGCTAAAAGAGTAATAGAAGGAGATAGAGAAGTAAATGAAATGGAGAAAACCATTGAAAGAAGATGTTTAAAGTTATTATTACAGGAACAACCTGTGGCAGGGGATTTTAGATTAATTTCTTCTACATTAAAAATGATAACAGATATGGAAAGAATTGGAGATATGGCTCAAGATATTGCAGAAATATCTATTCACCTTGCAAATGAAGTTTATTTAAAGGAAATTATTCATATTCCCCAAATGGCAGAGGCCACAATTAAAATGGTTAAAGATAGTATAGATTCTTTTGTTAAAAAAGATTTAGAATTAGTAGAAAGAGTAATTAAATATGATGATATAGTAGATGAATTATTTGATATAATAAAAGATGAATTAATTTATCATATTAGAACTAATATGAATTCTACAGAACAAGCTATTGATTTTTTAATGATTGCCAAATATTTTGAAAGAATAGGAGACCATGCTGAAAATATAGCTGAATGGGTTTATTATGGAATTACAGGTAAACATTATGTTTAGGAGTTGATAAAATGTCATTAATCTACTGTATAGAAGATGATGATAGTATTAGAGAACTTGTGGTTTATGCCCTTAAAAATAACGGATTTAAAGCAATAGGTTTTGAAACTGGAGAGTCTATTTTTGAAGAAGCAATTCCAGATTTAATACTTTTAGATATTATGCTGCCTGGAGATGATGGTTATACTATTTTAGAAAAACTTAAGGGAAATTTTAGGACAGCAGATATTCCCGTTATTATGCTTACATCTAAAACCAGTGAATTTGACAAAGTAAAGGCTTTAGATATGGGAGCAGATGATTATGTTGAAAAACCCTTTGGGGTAATGGAGTTAATCTCTAGAGTTAAAGCTGTTTTAAGACGATATAATAAACCTAATAAAAAATTGTCCCTAGGAGATATAGTTTTAGACTATGAAAAATATTTAGTTAAAGTAAAGGGAAAGGAAGTAGTGCTAACCCATAAGGAATTTGAATTATTATATTATTTGATGAAAAATCAAGGAATAGTTTTGTCTAGAGATAAAATAATGAATCAGGTATGGGGCTTTGATTTTGAGGGAGAAAGTAGAACTATTGATGTTCATATTAGAACCTTAAGATTAAAGCTTGGGGATAGTGGAAAATACATCCAAACTGTTAGAAATGTTGGATATAAGATGGGAGGATAATTATGGAAAAGAAGATTTATTATAATCTTGCAATGGTATCAACTATTACTGCAATTATAACATCTCTAGTACTGTCTTTTCTCTTTTATGATTTATATAATTCTCAAATTATTGATGGATATATTGATTTTAAGTCTATGTTTTTGTCCATATTACCAGCTATGGTAGGCTTATTGGTTTTTATATTAATATTACTATATTTAGTATCTTATATATTAACAAGTAAAATAATAAAACCTATAAAAATTACAACTGAAAGTATTGAAAGTATTTTGTCTGGAAAAAAAGTAGAGGATATTGAAGTTTATGAAGAATTAAAGCCTTTTATTAATACTATTCAAATTCAAAAAATGGATATAGAAAATTACATTTTAAAACTAAAGGAAACAGAAAAAATGAGAAGGGATTTTACCGCCAATGTATCCCATGAATTAAAAACTCCCCTTACTTCCATTAATGGATTTGCTGAAATTTTAGCTACTGGAATGACTAATAAAGAAGATACTATGCAATTTGCCAGTATTATTCAAAAAGAAGGTACCAATTTATTAGGACTTATAGATTCTATTATTAATTTATCCCGAATTGAAACTATGAATTACAATAAAACATTTGAAAAAATAAATATTAAAAATATTGCAGAAGAAATAGTGTCTAAATTGACAATTAGAGCTAAGGATAAAAATTTAAATTTAAACCTTATGGCAGAAGATGTTGAAATTTATGGAGATAAACGAATGTTAGAAGACCTATTATATAATTTAATTGATAATGGAATAAAGTATAATAGACCTAATGGAAAAGTGGATGTTTTTATAAATAAATTAGATAATAATTGTATAATTAAGGTTAAGGATACTGGTATAGGAATACCTGAAAATGAACAGGAAAAAATATTTGAACGCTTCTACAGGGTAGATAAAAGTAGATCGAAAAAAGTGGGAGGTTCAGGACTAGGATTGTCCATTGTAAAGCATATTGTAATTTATCATAATGGAGAAATTGCTTTAAATAGTAAATTAGATAAAGGTACAGAAATTGAAATAACTTTGCCAATAGAAAATAAATAAAAACACATGAAGAGTTTAAAAAATATGGAAATATATTTGTTTTTATAGTTATGAAAAATTACAAAAAAGATTAAACAGCCTTAGCCCGATGGCATATCGAACTTTGGCTGCTTAAAGTTTTTTTATTGTTTCCACTGTCTATTTGACAGGGTGCAGTTCTATTTAGTATCAGCTACCAATCTTATCCTTTGTTACATCATTTCCCTTAAAACTTTACCTAATCTTTTAACCCCTTCTACTATTCTATCTTCGTCCATATTGGAATAGTTCATTCTAAAGGTGTTTTCATTGCCACCATTGGGGAAGAAAGAACCCCCTGGTACAAAGGCCACATTTTCTTCTAGGGCCTTTACAGCAATTTCTCTAGCATTCATATGTTCTGGAAGTACTACCCAAGTGAATAGTCCACCTTCTGGATAGGTAAATTTAACACCTTTTGGGAATTCTTCTTCCATGGTTTTCATCATTAAATCTCTTCTCTTTTTATATACTACTTTTATTTTTTCAATATGTTTTTCTATATCGTAAATTTCTAAGAATTTAGCAACTTCCATTTGGGATATGGTACTAGATTGTAAGTCAGCACCTTGTTTTACCATGACAAATTTATTTAACACTTCCTTATCTGCTACTACCCAACCAAGTCTAAGACCTGGACAGAATATTTTAGAGAAAGTTCCTAAAAATATTACTCTACCTTCTGTATCATAGTGTTTAACAGCTGGAAGTATTTCCCCTTCAAATCTTAGTTCTCCATAGGGATTGTCTTCTACTATGGCTACATTGTATTTATTGGCTAGTTCTACAAGGGTCTTTCTTCTTTCTGCAGACCAGGTTTTCCCTGATGGATTTTGAAAATCTGGTATTACATAAATGAATTTTACATTTTCATTATTTTTAAGTGCTTCTTCTAAATCTTCCATTATCATACCTTCATCATCAGTATCAATTTCTAAAAACTTAGGCTCATAGGCTTTAAATGCATTAATAGCACCTAAATAGGATGGGCTTTCGCAAATAATTATATCTCCTGGATTTATAAATATTTTAGCAGCAAAATCCAAGCCTTGTTGTGAGCCACTGGTTACTAGTATATCATCTGGTGTAATATTTACATGGACTTTTTCCATTCTTTTAGTAATTTGTTCCCTTAAGGGCAAATAGCCTTCTGTTGGCCCATATTGTAATGCAGCTGTTCCATTTTCTTCTAAAACTTCAGCTGTTACCCTTTTAAATTCTTCCACTGGAAATAGTTCTGGTGCAGGAAGTCCACCTGCAAAGGAAATTACTTCTGGTTTTTGGGTCAATTTTAGTAACTCTCTAATTTCTGATGCCCTAATATTATCCATTCTTTTAGCATAATTTAATGCCATAAATACACCCCCTAAAATTTTAAAAAAACCTTTTCCTAATAAATATTAAAGCCTACTTATATATAGTTTACTATTTTATTAACAAATTGTCTAATATTTATAAAATAAAACCACTTTTTAGAGGAAGTCCTCAAAAAGTGGTTATTCTTCTTTTCCTTTGTAGTGAATTATGCTTATCCATTTATTATCTACTAAAATTTTCCTTACTCTTTTTTCAAATTCAATTCTTGTAAGCCAAATTTGCCTATCACAACCTAAACATTTTAATTTAATATCTACACCTGTTCGCATTATCTCCCATTTATTTTCCCCACAGGGATGGGGTTTTTTTAATGTTACAATATCTCCTAATTCATAATTTAAGATCAAGCAAATCACCTCTCTTATTTCTCATGAATAACCCTCTTTGGATAAGGAATTTCTATATTTTCCCTATCAAAGGCTTCCTTTACCTTTTTTCTTATTTCTCTTTCTACTCCCCATTGTTCCATTGGCTGAGTTCTGGCTATTATTGTAAAGTCCATACCATATTCTCCTAAATTACTAATACCTATTACATTAGGTCCTTCTACAATATTTTCATTATTAGCTTTTAATTCT
>JAAZMA010000020.1 GCA_012799055.1 Tissierellia bacterium | reverse complement strand
TTCAGTAACTTCTACTTTCATATAAATACCTCCTGTTATTATTTGCTTATTATAAATATACCCCCTATGGGTACATTAAAACATTGTATACTATTTTTTGTTTTTAGTCAATTAAAATCTAAAACCTCCTAACTTTAGTTAGGAGGTTTTAGATTATAAAGCATTGCCTGGTATTATTATATCTACTATGCCTATTACTAATGCCCCAATTATAGCGCCCCATACAGATATATTAAATCCTGGCACTATAAATTTAGTAGCATATAATATTATGGCAGCTACAATAAAACCTGTGATACCTCTACCAAAAGGAGTAGCGTCCACTCCAGTAAATTTTTGTATTAAATAGTCCAATAAAGCTATTACTACTGCTGCTAAAATTAAACTCCATAAATTATTAATAGAAAAACCTGGTGTTACAAAAGCTGCAATACCTACTACTATTGCAGTTACTAAAATTCTTATGAGAATTTCTCCTATGTTCCAATCTTTTGTCCTGTCTTCATTTGTTCTGTTTCTATTGTTATTATTATCCATTGGTTCACCTCCTTATATAAGAATGTCCAAATTATGATTTATTATTCAAATTAGTAATAAATATTTTATTATGTAAAAACATATGATAAAATTGTAGTACACAGGGTATAAAAAGTATGATAGTATAAATATAAAATTAAAATTAAGGAGGATATTTATGGAAATTACAAAAGATATGCTTGTGGGAGAAGTCATTAGAACCAAGCCAGAATCTATAGATATATTATTGAGATTTGGACTAGGTTGTGTAGGTTGCCCTGCATCTCAAATGGAAACTCTTGAAGAAGCTGCAATGGTTCATGGAATAGAATTAGAACAGCTCTTAAAAGCTTTAAATTCATAAAAATGAAAAATCCCTTTTGAGTCAACTCAAAAGGGATTTTTTACTTACCTAATTATTTATTTATTAAGCAATTGATCTATTTTCGGTTTGTCAAAGCCTACAACTTCTTCACCATCAATTACAAGTACAGGCACTCCCATATGTCCCATTTTCATTAATTCAGTTCTAGCTGCCCTATCTGTTTGAATGTTTTTCTCTGTATAAGGTACACCTAGTTCTTCTAAATATTGTTTTGCTGCTACACAATATGGGCAAGTGTTACTTGAAAATACTACTACATCAGCCATTTTATATTCCTCCTTAAATTTTCATTCCATTATAGTGTATATTATACCCTGGTGGGGTATAATTGTCAAGTGTTACTATTGATATATTACCCCATAATTTTAAGTTTAATCAAAATTGAATTTAATCATTTTTCTTTATTTATTGACAATATAGGAATAGGGTACTATAATGGAATATAACAAAATACCCATATTATTATTGAAGGAATGATAAAAAATGTTACAAAACTATATGGAAATTATGGTAAATGAAGTGTACAGTGAAGTTAAAGATAAGTATAATATATGTCATGAATCAAAATGTGAAAATGATATTAAATCTATTGCCTTAAATAATCTTCCACCAGTATATTTTTTATCTACTGTTAGTGAAGGTGAAAAAAAGGCTTTTTTAGTGGATAGACAAAGAAAAATTACTGTACTTACAAAATTAACAGAAGCAGTGGAAATAGTTTGCAACAAATGTGAATATGGTAAAAAAAATAGGGCTAGTTTATAGCCCTATTTTTAATCATGTTTTACATGGTCCATTCCCTGTCTAAATAATTGTAACACATGGTCATCATCTAGTGAATAAATAACCATCCTTCCTTCTTTTCTATATTTCACTAATCTTAAATTTCTAAGTAGTCTTAAGTGATGAGATATGGCTGATTGACTCATGTCTAATAAATTTGCAATATCACATACACATAGGGATGACTTAGATAGTACATGTATAATATTAAGCCTTGTTGGATCTCCTAGAGCTTTAAATATTTGAGATAGTTCTTGAATATCCTCCTCACCATATAAACTTTTTTTAATCTTTTCTAAAGTAATCTCATCAGTTGCACTTACTTCGCATATTTCCTTTTCTTCCATGGTGTTTTCCTCCTTCTTTATCTTTAATATTTAGTCAGCTGGTACCATTGGGTTTAGGGGATAAATTATTTCTCCTGTCATAGGATTTATATATAATAGCCAATATCCCATATTATCCATAGATTCAAACCAAATATTAAATCCTGTAATTCCCTTAAAAGGATGTTCTTCCTTTGTAAATTTACCTGGTACTCCATAAATATAGTATTTAGTATCTCCATCTTCTTCGTATAAACCAAATAAATAATGGCCATATTTTTTAATTTGATTAAAACAAGTTGTAGAATTATTTAAAAATGGATATTTATAATCGGCACTCATTAAATAATTAAAATAAGGCAAAAATCCTTGATAGGAATCTGTACCATCATCATCTATTTGCCACCAGCTATATCCATAAAGATTTATTTTAAAGGGCTGTACATATGGGAAAAATCTCAATATATTTAATATATAGCTAATCATTTGATTTTTGTGATTTAATCTTCGAATATATTCTTGAGATTCGTAATTTTCCATTTCTTTTTCTTCTGGAGGAGTATATTCTATTTCTTCAGATAAATTATCTTCCACTATTAGAGTTTCTTCTAAATTTCCTTCTAGTTCTGTTTCTATAAAAGCATTGTTAAAGTCTTCAGATTTTTCCTCTACCTGGCTTATTTCTTTTACTTCGTCTATTTTTTCTATTTCTTTTCCTATGGTTTCTTCTATTTCCATTTTCTCTAATGTATCTGTTTCTTCTAATATATCTGGTTCCTCGACTATTACTTCTTCTAATATATCTATTTCTTCTATGGTTTCTTCCATTGTATCATATTCTGTGATGATTTCTTCACTCTTTTTTTCTAAAGTTAAGTTTTTTACAAATTTTTCTATAGTTCCAGTGTCTTCATGAATATAGCCCCCTAATAATATATGGAAATCTTT
>JAAZMA010000217.1 GCA_012799055.1 Tissierellia bacterium | reverse complement strand
GATTTAATGATTATAGAAGATCATATAAATTTCACAGGGCAGAATCCATTAATAGGGCAAAACTTAGATTCCTTTGGACCTAGATTTGTAGATATGACTAAAGCTTATGATGAAAAACTGATACAATTGGCTATGAAAGTTGGGGAAAATTTAAATATAAATTTACAAAAGGGAGTTTATATGTGGCTTACAGGCCCTACTTATGAAACACCTGCGGAAATTAGATTAGCCAGAACTTTAGGTGCTTCAGCAGTAGGTATGTCAACAGTGCCAGAAGTAATTGTAGCTAGACATAGTGGAGTAGAAGTATTAGGTATATCCTGTATAACCAATATGGCTGCTGGAATATTAGACAAGCCCTTAAATCACGAAGAGGTAATAGAAACATCTTTAAAGGTACAGGATAAATTTGAAAAATTAATTGTTGAGGTAATAGATAGAATATAATTGGGGTGAAAAGGTATGAGAATATACGATATTATTAAGAAAAAAAGGGATGGAGAAGAATTAAGTACTGGAGAAATTAATTATTTTGTCCATGATTATACAAATGGAAATATTCCTGATTATCAAATATCTGCATTACTTATGGCTATATTTTTAAACAAAATGAATAAAAGGGAAACACTAGATTTAACTAAGGCTATGGTTAATTCAGGGGATACAGTAGATTTATCCAATATAGATGGTATAAAAGTAGATAAACATTCCACTGGTGGAGTTGGGGATACCACAACCATTGTATTAGGACCAATGATTGCTGCTTGTGGTGTACCATTTGTTAAAATGTCTGGTAGAGGTTTAGGTCATACGGGGGGTACTTTAGATAAATTAGAATCTATTAAAGATTTTAAAGTGGAATTAAGCACAGAAGAATTTATACAAAATTCTAATAAAATTAAAATAAGCTTATGTAGTCAAACTGCTAATATTACACCGGCAGATAAGAAATTTTATGCCTTAAGGGATGTAACTGCTACTGTAGAAAATTTATCCCTTATAGCTTCTAGTATTATGAGTAAAAAACTTGCCATAGGTTCAGATGCTATAATATTAGATGTTAAGGTAGGTAGTGGTGCTTTTATGAAAAACATAGATGATGCAATAGTTTTAGCAAAGGAAATGGTAGAAATAGGTATAGGATATGGAAGAGAAACCATTGCTTTAGTAACTAATATGGACGAACCCTTAGGAAATGCAGTTGGCAATGCTTTGGAAATTAAAGAAGCCATTGCAACTTTGCAGGGGCAAGGACCAGAAGATTTATATGAACTTTGTTTAGAATTAGGTTCTAGATTATTAGTATTATCTAAAAGAGTAGAAGACGAGAAAGAAGGTAGGACTTTATTAGAAGAAAAGGTGGAATCAGGTGCAGCCTATGAAAAATTACTAGAACTAGTCAAATACCAAGGTGGAGATGTGAAATTTATTAAAAATCCAGAATTATTGCCTAGTGCAAAATATATACTTGAGGTTAAAAGCGACAGTGAAGGATATGTGAAATCTTTAAATGCTGAAGAAGTTGGAAAAGTGGCTTTAAGCCTAGGCGCAGGTAGGGAAACTATGGATTCTATTATAGATTTGTCTGCTGGTTTAGTTTTAAACAAAAAAATTGATGATAAAGTAAATATAGGTGATACACTGGCCTATATTCACTGTAATCAATTGGAGAAGGGGAAGGAAGCTAAAGAAAAAATTAAAGAATTATATGTAATTGGAAATAAAAACACAAAGGCGAAAAAATTAGTATATGGAATAGTTTCCAAAGAAGGCACTGAATTATTTTAAATAAAAATCCTAATATCCATTGGATATTAGGATTTTTTATGATTATTTTTTATTAATTGTATAAGTAATGGCTAAATGGAAAATATAAAAGTAAATATAAAGATGGGAGGTAGAATTTTGAAGAAAAAAACCATATGGTTAATATTAATAGTTATAATATTTCAATTTGCAAATCCTATTTATGGTGAAGATAGCCTAGATATAAAAGCAGAATCAGCCATACTTATAGATTATCATACTGGAGAAATTTTATATGAAAAAAATGCTAATGCTAAATTGGCACCAGCTAGTATTAGCAAAATAATGACACTACTTATAGGTATGGAAGCATTGGAAAGTGGAAAGATAAAACTAACAGATAATGTAAGGATATCTAAACATGCTGCCAGTATGGGAGGAAGTCAACTATGGTTAGAAGAGGGAGAAAGCCAAACTGTAGAAGCTTTATTTAAGGCAATAGTTTTAAGATCCGCTAATGATGCATCTGTGGCTTTAGCTGAACATATTGCAGGCAGTGAAGAAATATTTGTAAATATGATGAATGAAAAAGCAAAAGCTTTGGGCATGAATAATAGTAATTTTACAAATGCCAGTGGATTGCCTCATGAAAACAATTATGTGTCTGCTAAGGACGTATCGAAAATGAGTCAAGAATTATTAAAACATAAAAAAATTCATGATTGGCTAACTATTTATATGGACGAAATGACAGTAGGGAAAAAGAAAGATAAAATAGCAGGATTAGTTAATACCAATAGATTAATAAAAGAATACGAAGGTACTACAGGTATAAAAACAGGCTCTACACAAGAAGCAGGATTTTGTTTATCAGCTTCAGCTAAAAGAGGAAATCTCCATTTAATAGGAGTTATTATGGGAGCAAAGAATTCTAGAATAAGATTTGATGAAAGTATGAGATTATTAGACTATGGATTTGCAAATTATGATTCCATACCTATTGGAAGAAAAGGAGATATTTTTGGAAAAGTTCCAATTCATAAGGGAGATATAGAATATTTGGAAGTTGTTTTAGAAAGGGATGCATATATTTTAATACCTAAGGAAAAAGGTCAGGACATAAATAAAGAAATCGTATTGCCAGAGTTTATAGAAAGTCCTATAGCTGAAGGAGAGAAAATAGGGGAATTAATTATAAAAATCCATGATAAAGAAATAGATAGAATAAATTTAGTGTCTAAAAATCATATTGGAAAAGCGAAATTTAATGAAATGTTAAAAAAGGTGATAAAATCTCTGTTAATTAATAAATAAATAAAATATTTGAACTTTTATTAAAAAAACTATAAAATAGAATAGAGAATGCTAGAACCTCGGCGACTCAGTCGAGGTTAAACTAATTTATAGTAGGATCTACTAATAATCTAAATCTATTTTTAAAATAATTAATTAGTTTAGGAGTATGTATATGGAATATAAAATTGTTTTGGAATCCTTTGAGGGACCTATGGACTTATTATTGCATCTAATAGATAGTGCCGAAATAGATATATATGATATACCAATAAATGAAATTACAGAGCAATATTTAGAGCATATTAAAAGAATGGAACAACTAGATTTAGAGGTAACTAGTGAATTTTTATTGATGGCAGCTACATTATTAGAAATAAAATCTAAAATGTTATTACCCAATGAAAAAAAATCAGAGGAGGAACAATTAGGGACTGAAGACACAGATCCTAGATTAGAATTAGTAAAAAGCTTAATTGAATACAAAAAGTATAAATATGCTTCTAAGGAATTGCAGAATTACGAGGAAGTTCAAAAAAAGGTATATTATAAACCAAAAGAAGATATTACAATTTTCCAAGAAGAGGAAGAAATAGAAGAAATGGATTTAGATAAATTAGTGAATGCCTTAAAGGACTTACTTAAAAAAAATAAAAATGCAAAGATTTCAATTAATATAGATGAAATTCAGAAAGAAGAATATACTCTAGATGAAAGTATGGAAAAAATAAAAATGGAATTAGAAGAAAGGGAAAAGATTAAATTTAGTAGTTTATTTGATATGGATTCTAGTAAAAAAGAAATTGTTATTACATTTTTATCTATATTAGAATTAATTAGAATTAAATATATAACAATTTTTCAAGAGGATAATTTTTCTGAAATAATAATAAGCAAAAGGGGCTGAAAAAATGTGTGAAAATGTAGATAAAAGAGAAGTTAAAGCAATTATTGAAGCCCTACTATTTGTATGGGGCGATCCATTATCTATAAAAGATATTTCCAAAATATTAGAAATTAAAGAAAACAAAGTGGAACAATTATTAGAAGAAATGATAGATGATTTTAATTATAATAGAAGAGGAATTAAAATTATTCGTCTAGAGAATAAATATCAACTTTGTACAAGACCTGAACATTATCCATGGATATCTAAACTATCTCAACAAAAAGGTACTAAGAGTTTATCTACTGCAGCTCTTGAAACATTATCTATAATTGCATATAAACAGCCTATTACAAAAAATGAAATTGAAAGAATACGAGGAGTAAGATGTGATAAAGTAATAGAAACTTTAATGAATAAGGAACTAGTTGAAGAAAAAGGGAGATTAGAAAAAACAGGTAAGCCCATAATATATGGCACTACAGATGAATTTTTAAGATATTTTGGTCTAGAGTCTTTAAGTGATTTACCGGAACTTAAAGATTTTAATATTACAGATGAGGAAATAAACAATGTGGAAGAATAATACAAATATTTGTATTATTCTTCTTTTTTTTGGGAAAATACTAATGAGCATATACAAATAACTTTTAGAGGTGTATAAATGAAATATTTTTTTATTTTAGCAATTGTATTTTTACTTTTATTACTATTACCCATAAAATTTAGAATAGAATTAAAAATTATAGAAAATAAAATGTCTATAAAATTATCTTCATCCTATTTATTTGGATTATTTAGTCCAGAAATTTATCCTAAAGATAGTAAAAGAAAAAAAAGATCTTCTTCTAGTAATTTAAAGGCTATTAGAAATACAATTAAAGAATTAAAATATATAGATTTAGCAAAGTACATTTGGAATAGATTACATATAGAAAAATTACAATCAATAATTACAATAGGTACTACTAATCCCTTTAATACATCTATACTATATGGTTCATTATGGAGTGTTAAAGGGATTGGTATTAGCTATTTACTGAAAAAAAAAGATATTAATTTATTAGATATAGACATAATACCTTGCTTTGGGAAAAATCAATTAGATATTGATTTTCACTGTATAATAAAAATAAAAATGGTTTATATTATAAATATATGGATAAAGTTATTAAAATCATACAAAGGTGGTGAAAAAAATGTCAGAACACCCAATAGAAGGGTTAATGAAATCTACAATGAATAGCCTAAAGGAAATGGTAGATGTAAATACAATTATTGGGGATCCAGTCCAGTCTCCAGATGGTTTAGTTATAATTCCTGTATCAAAAATATGCTTTGGCTTTGCCTCAGGAGGTACAGAGTTTAATAAAGCAAAAGTTCCAAAAGATAATATTTCTTCAGATGAAAAACTGCCTTTTGGAGGAGGTAGTGGTGCTGGAGTATCAGTACAACCAGTGGGCTTTATAGTAGTTGGAAACAATCAAATAAAATTATTAACTGTAGATGAAGGAAATACAGCATTAAGTAGTTTATTTGATTTTATGACTAAAATTGCTGATAATATCAATGAAGCCATGGATAAAAATAGTAAAAATCAAAACCCTAATATAGACATAGATGATAATATGAATATTCATTAATAAGGAAAAATATATTTCAAGGATTTTCATGAAATGAGGGACAGTATTGAAAAAAAGCATAATACTAGTTATCTTTATAATAGTTTTATTTTCAAGCCAATGTTCTTTTAGTGAAAAGCCAAATATAACTGCACAATCTGCCTTACTTATAGATGCACAGTCTGGCAGAATTCTACTAGAATATAATCCTCATATTAAATTACCTATGGCAAGTACCACTAAAATTATGACAGCATTAATAGCATTAGATAAGGGCAATCTAAAAGATACTGTAATAGTATCTAAAGATGCAGTTGGCATAGAAGGATCTAGTATTTATTTATATGAGGATGAGTCTATTTCTTTAGAAGATTTATTATATGGATTAATGCTACGTTCAGGAAATGATTCAGCTGTGGCGATTGCAAATCACATTGGAGGAAACTTAGAAAATTTTAGTTTTATGATGAACAATAAAGCTAAAGAAATTGGAGCTAATAATACTCATTTTGTAAATCCCCATGGACTTTCAGAAGAAGGTCATTATACTACAGCTTATGACTTAGGATTAATTACAAAAAATGCTATGGAAATTAATAAATTCAAAGAAATATCAAAAGCTAAAGTATGGAAGGCAAATAGAGATAAAAATAATATATTTTATAATAAAAATCAAACCCTTTGGGAATATGAAGGAGGAGATGGAGTTAAAATTGGCTATACCATTGCAGCAGGTCGATGTTTAGTAAGTAGTGCCACTAGAAATGGTACTCAGCTTATTGCTGTAGTATTAAATGATAAAAATTGGTTCAAAGATTGTTATGCTTTAATGGATTATGGTTTCAAAGAATATAAAAACTATGTAATTTTAGATAAGGGAAAATATTTTGGGGAAATATTAGTTACCAATGGGCATAAGGAATATGTATCAGCTATAGCAGGAGATTCTTTCTTTTATCCATTAAAGGAAGATGAAATTGAAAAAGTTAAAATCCACATAGATATTCCAGATATTGTGGAGGCGCCAATAAAGGAAAAGGATGAGATTGGGAAGGTTAGTATATTTTTAGATGGGAAATTAATACATGAAGAAAAATTAATAGCTAAAGAAAGTATAAATGAATTAAATATTTGGCAAAAAATATTAAATAAAATAAGAAATTAAAGCCCTATTATCTAAG
>JAAZMA010000197.1 GCA_012799055.1 Tissierellia bacterium | reverse complement strand
TAATTATTCAATAATCTATTTAATATAATCTATAGATTAATTTTGAAGTTAATTCTTTTAAAAAATTAATATCTCTATCTTTATGTTCAGAAAGAAGTTCAATAGCTCTTTTGCTTAATTTTTCAACTTCTTTTTCTGCCACTTCAACTCCGTTATAAGTAGCATAAGTTAATTTATTTATTTCTCTATCTTCTTTTTCTTCTAAAATATCATCCTTAATTTGATAAGCCAATCCTAAATTAAGGCCAAATTCTCTCATATTCTCAATTTCCACATCATTCGCTCCACCTAAAATTGCCCCTGAAACTAAAGAGGCCTGTATTAAAGCTGCTGTCTTATTTTCATACATAGACAATAATTTATCTTCATCCATAGATATCTCATTAGAAATTAGGTCTAGAGTCTGTCCACCTATCATTCCATATATACCAGAATATTTAACAATTTCACTCATAGCTCTAGTATTCCTTTTATAATCATCTATTGTAATAGAATTATTTAATGTATATTCTAGCATAGTTTCAAAGGCTAAATTTAGTAATCCATCTCCAGCTAAAATTGCCATAGCTTCACCATATACCTTGTGATTAGTTAATTTCCCTCTTCTAAAATCATCGTCATCCATAGCTGGTAAATCATCATGTATTAAAGAATAAGTATGTATCATTTCAATCGCCAAAGCAAAAGGGATAGCATTTTCATAGTTATTTTTAAACATTTCACAAGTTTTTAATAAAAATATAGGCCTTAACCTTTTACCACCTGTAAATAAACTATAATCGATAGATTCAAATATTATATCTTGATAAATTGACTTATGTTTTAAAACATTTTTTAACTCCTCATCTATTATTTCTCTAGTTTCTTTCATTATATTTTCTATTGACATGTATTATTATACCTCCAAATCAAAAACTTCTTCATTCATATTACCATTTTGATCTTTTAACAATACTTTTACTTCTCCCTCAACATCTTTTAATATTTCGTTGCAATAATTATATAATTCTACACCTCTTTTAAATTTTTCCATAGAATCCTTTAGAGAAAGATTCCCATCTTCTAAAGTTTCTAAAATTTGTTCTAATTCTTCAATCGCCTCTTCATAACTTAATTTATTCTCTACCATCATAAAACTCTCCCTTATTAATTTTAACCACCTTTATATTCACCATACCATCTTTAAAAATTAAATTAAGAGTATCATCAACAGAAAGTTCCTTTAAACTAGGAACTAATTTCCCATTTTCATCTAATACAATAGTATATCCTCTTTCTAATGAAGAACTTGGATTTAAATAATCAATTTTACTATATAGATTTTCAATTTTATTTTTATTTTTTTCTATATTTGTTTCCATTAGCATGATTAGATTTCGAAAAAGATTGTCTAGTATTTGATATTTATCTAGTATTTGATTTACAGGATTATAATAATTTAAATCTTTTTTAATATACTCTAAATTTTTATTTTGACTTTCTAATATATAATGATAATATCGATTTAATTGAATAAATTTGTTATATAAATCCTCTTTAAGTTTATTTAATTCTGGAGTTATTAACTCTGCCGCTGCTGAAGGTGTAGGTGCTCTTAAATCTGCCACAAAATCTGCAATAGTAAAATCTGTCTCATGACCTACTGCTGATACTACAGGCGTATTCATATTATATATAGTTCTAGCAACTAATTCATCATTAAATGCAAATAATTCTTCTATAGAACCTCCACCTCGACCTGTAATTATTACATCTATATCCTCTCTATTATCTAAATAAATTAATCCCTCTGATATTTCTTTTGGAGCTTGTACACCTTGAACTAAAACAGGATAAATTAGTATATCTGCTATTGGAAATCTCCTTTTTATAACATTGATAATATCCCTAATAGCTGCTCCAGTAGAAGAAGTAACTACTCCAATTTTTTTAGGCATAGGAGGTATTTCTTTTTTAATAGAAATATCAAAAAGTCCTTCTTTTTCTAATTTATTTTTTAATTCTTCAAAAGCCTGAAAAAGATCTCCTACACCACTTTTTTCTATCTTCTTTGCATATAATTGATAATCTCCTTCCCTTTCATAAACAGAGATATATCCTGTAATTACTACTTTAAGTCCATCTTCTAATTCAAAATTCACGGATCTATTATCTGATTTAAACATTACACATTTCAATTTTCCTCTTTCATCTTTTAGAGAAAAATACATATGTCCACTATAATGATGCTTAAAATTTGATATTTCTCCTTCTACTTTTATATCAGAAAGCAACCAATCTCCAGCAAAAATCTTTTTTATATAATTATTTACTTCAGACACTTTTAATGGCTTTGTTGTCATAACTATCACCTATCACTATCTTCTAATACGCCTGATCTTACAAATCCACCTAAGACTCCATTAATAAATTTAGAGGATTCTTCAGTGCTATACTTTTTTGATATTTCAATAGCTTCATTAATGGAAACTTCAATAGGTATGTCTTTTCTATATAACATTTCATAAATTGCAATTCGTAAAATAGATAAGTCAACTCTTGCTAATCTATGTATTTCCCAACCTTCAATATTATTTTGTATATGAAAATCTATATCCTCTAAATTTTTAATTATAGTTTGTATAGCATCTTCTATATATAATCTCTCTCCTTCATCAAATAAATAGTTTTCGAAGAAATTTTTAATAACATCTTCAGTAAAATCTGAATTGATTTCCATTTGATATAATAACTTCATAGTAGATTCTCTTGCGTATTTTCTACCCATTTCTTTCCTCCCTATTGTTT
>JAAZMA010000334.1 GCA_012799055.1 Tissierellia bacterium | reverse complement strand
TTTAACAGAATGGTAGAGAGAGAAGAGTTTCTAGAATATGCCTGTGTTCATAATAATTATTATGGGACACCTAAAAAATTTGTATTAGACAATGTACAAAAAGGTAAAGTGGTTATTTTAGAAATAGATGTTCAAGGTGCTTTACAAGTAAAAGAAATCTATCCTGAGGCGGTATTTGTTTTCCTATTGCCTCCTACAATGGATGAATTAAAAAATCGCATAGTAAAAAGAGGTACAGAAACAAAAAGGGATATAGATATTAGATTAAAAAATGCCTTTAGTGAATTAAAATTTGTAGATGAGTATGATTATTTTGTAATAAATGATGATGTAAAAAATGCAGTTAAAATTATTGAATCCATAATAATGGCAGAAAGTTCAAAGGTTAAGAGATATAATAATATTATAGATAAGATTATTAATTAAGGAGGATTATTATGTTTAGACCATCTATTAATGAATTATCAAATATTGCTGATAGTAGATATACTTTGGTAATGTTAGCTGCAAAAAGGTCTAGGGAATTGGTGGATGGTGCCAAGCCATTAATAGAGACTGATTCAACTAAACCTGTTAGTATTGCCATAGAGGAAATAGTAGAGGGAAAGATTACTTATCATAGACCTGATATTAGAGGAATAAAGTAGGTGAACCCATGCTTAAGGATAAAAATATTGTATTAGGTGTAAGTGGAGGTATAGCAGTTTACAAATCAGTAGATTTAGTTAGTAGATTAAAAAAACAAGGTGCTAATGTGGATGTAATTATGACTGAGGCTGCTACAAAATTCGTAACACCATTAACATTTCAAACTTTGTCTTTAAATCCTGTGTATATAGATATGTTTGGAGAACCAAAAAATTACGATGTAGAACATATTTCGTTGGCTGAAAGAGCGGATTTATTTGTGATTGCTCCAGCTACTGCAAATATCATTGGTAAAATTGCAACTGGAATTGCAGATAATTTACTTACGACAACTGTAATGGCTACTAAATCAAAGGTGATTTTTGCTCCAGCTATGAATACTAATATGTATTTAAATCCAATAGTTCAAAAAAACATATCTTATTTAAAAGAATTAGGATATGAATTTATTGACCCTGGTACAGGTATGTTGGCATGCCAAACTTATGGTCCTGGTAGAATGGCAGAACCTGTAGATATTCTACAGTATATTTTAGATAGTTTTTATAATAAAGATTTAAGGGATAAAAAAATAATTGTAACTGCAGGACCTACTATTGAGCCTATAGACCCAGTTAGATATATAACTAATCATTCTAGTGGGAAAATGGGTTATAGAATAGCTGAAGAATCTGCAAAAAGAGGGGCAGAAACCATATTAATATCTGGACCTACACATATGGAACCACCAAATAATGTAAAACTTATAAAAGTAAATACTACAAAGGAAATGTTTAATGTTGTAGAAAAATATTTTTCTGATTGTGATGTATTAATTAAAGCTGCAGCTCCATCAGATTATCGACCTAAAAATGTATCAGAAACTAAGATAAAGAAAAAAGCTACTAAAAAGGATGAATTAAACATAGAGTTTATTAGAAACCCTGATATAGCTGCACATTTTGGCAAGATAAAAGGCGATAAAATAATAGTAGGATTTGCTGCTGAAACCAATAATTTATTAAAATACGCAGAGAAAAAATTAAAAGATAAGAATTTTGATTTCATAGTTGCCAATGATGTATCGAAAACAGGTGCTGGATTTAAATCTGACACTAATATTGTTACTATAATTGAAAATGAGGGTAAGTTTAAAGAATATCCAATAATGGATAAATCTCAAGTTGCAAAAATTATTTTAGATAAAATCGTAAGTCTATTGGATGCTAAAGCTAGATAAAAGGTATCTAGCTTTTAGTATTTAAATAACCATTAAAGTATATAAGGATTTGATTATATGGATAAAAAGTATGCGCAAGTTATTGTTGATAACAGGGCCTATAGTACAGATAAACCATATACCTATTTAATTAGACCAGAAATGAGAGATATTATTCAGAAAGGTATGAGGGTTTTAGTTCCTTTTGGAATGGGGAATAGAAAAATTATAGGTATTGTAGTTGAAATAAAAGAAGATTATGAAGGAAAATATAAATTAAAAAGTATAATTGATTTAATAGATGAAAAACCATTGATACCAGAAGATTTAATTGATTTAAGTATGTGGATGTCTAGAGAATATTTATCTCCATATTTAGATTCACTGCAAAGAGTATTACCACCTGGAGATTTTAAAGAAGTGAAAACTTATATTTCTGTAAGGGATGAATTTTATGCTTATAATGGGGAATTAAATTCCTTGGAAAAAGATATAATTGATTTTCTTTTAAATCAAGAAAATGTAGTAGAATTAAATGCATTAAAAAACAATTTTAATAATGCTAATCTTTTAAAAACCATTAAGGAATTAGAAAAGATTGGCTTAATAAGTTCTAGTTTAAAAATAGAAACTACTATAGAAAAAAAATATGAAAAATACGTTTCCCTAATTGATGAAACCTTATCTTATGAAGAAATCATAGAAAAAGTTGGAAAAAGGAGTTATAAACAAATAGAAGTTGTGGAATATCTCTTAGGCTTAGAACCTTTGCCTTTGAAAAAACTTATGAAATCAACTAATACTTCCTTATCTACTATTAAAGCTGTTGAAAAAAAAGGCTTAATAGAAATTTTTAATAAAGAAATATATAGAAATCCTATTAAAGACAATATTAAACCCTATGAAAAGCATAAATTATCTCCAGAACAAAAATATTGTGTGGATACAATATTAACCAGTATTAGAAATAAAGATAAAGATAATAAGTTTTTAATTCATGGTGTAACAGGTAGTGGTAAAACAGAGATATATCTTCAATTGGTGGAGGAAATGATTAAATTAAATAAGGATACAATAGTTTTAGTACCAGAGATTTCATTAACCCCTCAAACTATAGATAGATTTGTTGGAAGATTTGGAGACAATGTGGCAGTATTACATAGTAGATTATCTTATGGAGAAAGATTTGATCAATGGAGAAAAATCAAAGAAGGTAAAGTCAAAATTGTTGTAGGTGCAAGGTCTGCAGTATTTGCCCCTTTCAATAATTTAGGTTTAATTATTATAGATGAGGAGCATGAAGCTACTTATAAATCTAGTATGAATCCAAAGTACTCGGCTATAAGTGTAGCAGAAAAAAGATGTGAACAATTGGGAGCTTATTTAGTAAAAGGTTCTGCAACTCCTTCTATTGAGTCATATTATAAGGCTAAAAATGGAAGTATAAAACTTGTAAGTCTTAAAGAAAGAATAAATAATAAAAAACTACCAGAAATAAATATAATTGACATGAGAGATGAACTTACTAAAGGTAATAAATCCATATTTAGTGAGGAATTATATTATTCCATAGAAAAAAATTTGATGAAAAAAAAACAAACTATATTGTTTTTAAATAGAAGAGGATACTCTACCTTTGTTTCTTGCAGACAATGTGGATATGTAGTAAAATGTAATTCATGTGATATATCTATGACTTACTATATGAAAGAAAATAAATTAAAATGTCATTATTGTGGATTAGCTATTAATCCACCAAATATATGTCCTATTTGTAAAAGTAAATATATAAAATACTTTGGCATAGGAACAGAAAAGGTTGAAGATTATACTAAAAAATTGTTTCCCAATGCAAGGGTAGAAAGAATGGATTTAGATACTACTAGTAAAAAAGGAAGTCATGAATCCATATTACAAGATATGAAAGATGAAAAAATTGACATACTTATTGGAACTCAAATGATAGGTAAGGGACTGGATTTTGAGAATGTGACTTTGGTGGGTGTAATTGCAGCAGATACTAGTTTAAATCTTCCAGACTTTAGAGCTTCTGAACGAACTTTTCAATTAGTAACTCAGGTAGCTGGTAGGGCTGGTAGGGGAGAAACTGATGGAAAGGTGATTGTTCAAACTTATAATCCAGACCATTACAGTATTCAATCCTCAAAAAAACACGATTATTTGACCTTTTATAATAAGGAAATTCTTTTAAGAAAAGAATTTAACTATCCCCCTTTTAGTAATATTGTATCCATTACCATATATGGGGAAAATAGAAATAAAGTAATAGTAGTATCTAAAAATATTTATAATGCATTGATTAAAGAGATGTCTATAAATGGACTTAATAATATTATAGAAAATGTAATTGGCCCAAATCCTGCTCCCTTAGAAAGAATTAAAAACAATTTTAGATTTCAAATATTAATAAAATCACCAGATGAATATATGAAAAAGTTAAAAGAGATAATAGAATGGGTATGTATAATAAATAGGGATGAATTAGATTTAACAAAAATAAAATTAAATATAGATATAAATCCCAATTCAATTTTATAGGAGGAAAAAAATGGCGATTAGGCAGATTAGAATTGACGGAGATCCTATTTTAAGGAAAAAGTCTAGAGAAGTAAATGAAATAAATGATAGAATAAAGATTTTATTGGAAGATATGGTAGATACTATGTATGAAAATGATGGAGTAGGTTTGGCTGCACCACAAATCGGCGTACTAAGACAATTAGTAGTAATTGATATAGGTGATGGAGTAGTAAAATTAATTAATCCTAAAATTATTGAAAAAGAAGGAGAAGTCATAGATGTGGAAGGTTGCTTATCTGTTCCCAATAGAGCTGGCACAGTAAAGAGACCTGAAAGGGTAAAAGTTAAGTATTTAAATGAATTTGGTGAAGAAAAAACAATTGAAGGTACAGGATTGTTAGCTAGGGCTCTTTGCCACGAAATAGATCATCTTCATGGTATATTATATATAGATAAAATGATTGAAGAAGTATTTCCAGAAGAAGAGGAAGAATAATTTGGAGGTGACAAAGTTGAATTTAGTATTTGCAGGCACGCCTGAATTTGCCCTTCCAACGTTAGAGGCTTTATATGAAAATGGACATAATATTTCATTAGTAATAACTCAAAAAGATAGACCACGAGGTAGAGGTAAAAAACTTAAACCTACTCCAGTAAAGAAAAAAGCCTTAGAATTAGGCTTAGAAGTATATCAGCCTGATTCAATAAATTCACAAGAATCTATTGAAATATTAAAAAATATTGCACCAGATTGTATAGTGGTAATTGCTTTTGGACAAATATTAAAAAAAGAAGTGTTAAATTTGCCAAAATATAATTGTATTAATATTCATGCTTCTTTATTACCTAAATATAGAGGAGCAGCACCTATTAATTGGGCAATTATTAATGGAGAAACTGAAACTGGAATTACAATTATGAAAATGGATGAAGGTTTAGATACTGGGCCTATACTAAATATGAAAAGTATACCCATAGAAGATACAGACGATTCTATTTCTATCCATGATAAACTATCTGTTTTAGGTGGAGAAATGATTTTAGAAACTCTTAGAGATTTAGAAAAAAATACAATAAAGGAAATACCTCAAAATGACAGTTTGTCAACTTATGCTCCCATTTTAACTAAAGAAACGGGTAAAATTAATTGGAATGATTCAGGAGTAAAAATTATAAATCTAATAAGAGGCCTTAAGCCTTGGCCTTCAGCATTTACAATTTATAATGGGGAAAATCTTAAAATTCATGAGGCTAGAAGGATTCCCAAATTTATTGAAGGGGATAATGGCGCAATAGTTAAGATAAACGATGAAGGAGTTTTTGTTAACTGCAAAGATGAATCCATTGTAATTGAAGTATTGCAATTTCCTGGAAAGAGGAAAATGCATGTATCAGATTATTTAAGGGGAAATGAAATTGATCCTCAGGTAAAATTAGTTTAATCTAATTTAGAAAGGGTGATATAATGTATTCAGGATTTGGATACTATAGTGGTGGAACATGGATGCTATTTCTTTTTCCAGCATTACTATTTGCCATGTATGCACAATTAAAAGTAAGTACAGCCTTTAATAGATATTTAAGAGTACCAAATCGTTCAGGTTATACAGGAAAGGAAGTAGCCAGAACCATATTAGATAGAAATGGACTATATGATGTGAGAATTGAACCTGTAGCAGGAAATTTGACAGACCATTATGATCCAAGGACAAAAGTTATTAGACTATCTAGTAATGTATATAATGGTTCATCAATTGCAGCTATTTCTGTTGCAGCCCATGAGGTAGGTCATGCAATGCAACACGGGGAAGGATATTTTCCATTAATTCTAAGAAATAATATAGCTCCTATAGCAAGTATTGGTTCTCGATTTGTATGGATATTAGTTATGCTTGGTTTAATAATAGAGCCCTTTTTATTGGAAGTAGGAATAGCCTTATATTTAGCTATAGTATTATTTCAAATTATTACATTACCAGTGGAAATTAATGCTAGCAAAAGGGCTTTAGCACAATTAGAAAATGGCTTTATTTATGATAGTGAATTAAAACCATCTAGAAAAGTTTTATCTGCAGCAGCATTAACTTATGTAGCTGCTACTTTAGTAGCTATAGGTGAATTATTAAGATTAATGGCCATGTCTCAAAGACGTAGAGACTAAAATACACTTGACTATTTGCCTGGCTTTTGCCAGGCAAAAATTTTCAGGAGGTTTTCTATGAATTCAAGAGAAATTATTTTGAAAATCTTAATTGATATAAATACAAATGGTGCCTATTCAAATATTTCTATTAATAAGCATTTAGAAAAGAATAAAAAAATAGAAAATGAAAATTTTATAAGAGAAGTAGTATATGGAGTATTAGAAAATAAAAAATACATAGATTATATAATTTCCCAGGTTTCAAGTATTAGAATAGAAAAGATACAGTCATTGACATTAGAAATTTTAAGAATGGGAGTATATCAAGTAATATTTATGGATAGAATTCCAGATAGGGCTGCAGTAAATGAAACAGTTAATCTTTCAAAAAAATATGGTCATAAGGGTATTGTTGGATTTGTAAATGGTGTTTTAAGAAATATTTCAAAAAACAAAGAAAAACTAATGATAGTTAAAAACAAAGACAAATTAACTTATTTGTCTATAAAATACTCTTATCCTAAATGGATGATTGAGAATTGGATTAAAGAATATGGCTATGAGTTTACTGAAAAGCTTTGCAAAGGAAATAATAGTAGACC
>JAAZMA010000315.1 GCA_012799055.1 Tissierellia bacterium | reverse complement strand
TAGTTTTATATTTAGCTATATTAAATCTTTTAATATCATTTCCTAAGCTGGAAGTTTTTCCTGAAAACATAGATCCAGTGTGTACTATTAATTTACCTTTGTATTGATGCAAATTTTTTTCCTCCTTTTTATTAATACTTATTAAATTATATCATTTTTTCCGTCTTATTCACAAAAAAAAATTTAATGAATATTATAAAGTATCATATGTCCTTGTAAAGGAGAGTTTTATATGGGAAAAGAAAAAACAGTTGAAGTCAAAAATTTAAAAATGGTATACCATACAATAAGTGGAGAAACAGAAGCCATTAAAGATATAAGCTTTTCAGTTTTTGAAGGTGAAATACTTGGAATTGTAGGACCTAGTGGATGTGGTAAATCAACTTTATTATCTATTATAGCTGGTTTGATTTCACCTAGTTCTGGAGAAGTCTTAGTAAATGGTCAAAAAGTAGAAAAGCCATCTAAGAATATTGGCTACATGTTTCAAAGAGACCATCTATTTGAATGGAGAACTATATTACAAAATGTATTATTAGGTTTAGAAATTATGGGTAAAGTAGATGAAACTTCTTATAAATATGCAGAAGATTTACTAGACAATTATGGTTTAGGAGATTTTAAAAATATGTATCCTAGACAATTATCAGGTGGTATGAGACAAAGGGTTGCATTAATTAGAACTTTAATTGTAGAACCAAATTTACTATTATTAGATGAACCTTTTTCTGCTCTAGATTATCAAACAAGGCTTGCTATAGCAGATGAAATAGGGATAATTTTAAAAAAAGAAAAAAAGACTGCCTTATTGGTAACCCACGATATCTCTGAAGCCATATCATTGTCAGATAGAATCATTATACTTTCCAATAGACCAGCCACTATTAAAGACACTATTACAATAGAATTAAGCTGCCCTAATGGAATAAGAACACCTATTAAATGTCGTGAAGCACCAGAGTTTAGATATTATTTTAATAAAATATGGAAGGAGTTAGATGTTCATGTCTAAAAATATATCCAATGAACATAGTAAATATTTAAAAAAACTAAAAAAGAAAAAACAGGCTATTTTCATTGTCCAAATATCAATTTTAGTTCTAGGACTAGGCCTATGGGAATTAGCTGCAAAATTAAATTTAATAGATTCCTTCCTAACTAGCTATCCATCTCAAGTATGGAGATTATTTTTACAATATAGTAAAAATGGTGATTTGTTCTATCATGTGGCCATTTCTGTATTTGAAACTGTAGTTGGATTTTTAGCAGGTACTATATTGGGAATCTTAATAGCTATTGGTCTTTGGTGGTCAGATTTTTGGGCAAAAGTCCTAGACCCTTATTTAGTAATGTTAAATAGTTTACCTAAAACAGCCTTAGCGCCTATTGTTATAATCTGGGTAGGGGCTGGATATTCTGGAATAATTGTAACAGCTATTACAGTATCCATAGTAATTACCATTATGAATATGTATGTAAGTTTTAGTTCTGTAGATGAAGATAAAATAAAATTAATAGAAACCTTTGGTGGTTCAAAACTACAAGTTTTAAACAAGGTAGTACTACCCTATTCAATCCCTACAATGATAAGTACTCTAAAAGTAAATATTGGTCTGTCTTGGGTAGGGGTAATAGTAGGTGAATTTTTAGTATCTAAAGCTGGTATAGGATATTTAATTGTCTATGGTGGTCAAGTATTTAAATTAGATTTAGTTATGATGAGTGTATTTATATTAGCCCTAATTTCTGCACTAATGTATAAGATAATTGCTATATTAGAAAACAAATTTGTGAAATGGCAAGAATAAAAAAATAGGTTTTATCTAAGTGGTCTTAGATAAAACCTATTTTTTATTCATCTAGATTATCTTTTTCTTCCTGGT
>JAAZMA010000131.1 GCA_012799055.1 Tissierellia bacterium | reverse complement strand
TAAATTCCATACATAAATTCGCAAACATTTTAAAATTTTATTTTTGTAAATAGTAAATTTTATAGTAGTATAATTGTAGTTGTTATCTTTTGTTTTTAATTCAACTATTTTAAATCCTCTATCCTCTCTATAATTATATCCATGTTTTTAATAGTAAATGGCATGTATTTATTGTTTGCTAATTGAGCATATGAATGCACCGTATATACTGCCTTTGCTAGGGCTATTGTAAAGGGCCCTAAAATATTTGTACTGGATAAGGCTACTTCCTCCATAGATACAGAAACAGAAATGCTAATTCAAAAAACTATAGAAAATGTACTAGAAGGTAAAACCAGTTTTGTAATAGCCCATAGATTATCTACTATAAAAAATACCCATAGGATTTTAGTAATTAAAGATGGCAAGATTATTGAGGAAGGTAATCATAGGGGATTAATTAAGGAAAAGGGTTATTATTATAATTTGTATACGAATCAATTTATAGAGGAGAAGAATAAGGAAGTATTGGGGTAATTTCAAACGTTAGGGACAGCCCCTAACGTTTGATTATTATTTATAAAAATCGTATTTCAAAAAATCCAAATTATCTTCTAGATAAAAAATATCTGATGCCTTTATTTTTTTATGTTTTTTATCCTCGCCAAGCTCAATAATTAAGGTATTACCATTATCATATAATATTGCAGCAAAACCAAGGATTTTAAATCTATTAGAATGTCTATTTTGTATTGCATACAATTTATCTATCCAAAAACCACTATCCTGATTCCATGCTACCTCTTTAAGTAAATCTATATATTCTATTTTCCCCTTATTGGCTACTTTATTAACTGTTAAGCCTATTGTTTCAGGAGTTAATGTCTTTCGGGTAATAAAATATATGTTTGTACAAACAGAAATTACTAACAAGATAATTAATAATATTTTAATTTGATTATTAGTGAACATTATTCACCCCTACCTTCATATTATTATTTATATTTTTATTATTTCCATTGTTTTTTCGAATCTATTAATATATAGTGGTTCTAGGTATATTTAGTTCCCTTAAAAGACTTGTAGGGGGATCATTTGCTGAGATTTCTAATCCTTTTAAGACAGAACCCTTGAATTCCTTGGAATAAGTTCTTTTTTTAGACATAATCATTCTCCTTAGATTATTGTCGTAATTCTATTATACACTATTTTTCTATATGACAACTATCCTAACATATAGGGTACAATAAAGTAGGAGACAAATCCCCTACCTTATTAATGATTTTAACTAAGACCTGTATCTTTTATTTTTATTAAATGGATCAAAGTAGTATATAAAAAATATTGTATATACTATTAACGCAAGAAATAAAACTAAGATTTCAGTTATTACAGAGCACTCGCTCATTACATAGAATTCTCCGTATTTGAGTGCAAGGAAAAGAATTATTAAGATTTGCAATCCTGTCATATCTGGACTTTCGTATACATCTTTAAAGTACTTTATTCTAATAATTTCTCTTATCCCTATTAATAAAATTACCATTAAACCTATTGGATGATTATATATCATACCTAGTGTTGCTATAATAATCCCTAATATAGTAATAATATAGTGAAAAATAAAATATATTGCCCTTTTTTTAACCATTTTCTATCCTTCCTTAAAATATTTTCACTCACTAATTAATGTCAGTTTGGAAGTTAAGGCTCCATATACACTTGGAATTAATGAGTTTGATATAGAAAGATCCCCCCAACTACTTGGTTCATGGTACACTCCTTCATAATAAGTTTCACCAACGTACTTGTGATCAGTTTCATTAATTACAGTTTTTGTGCCACCTATTAAAAAAATTGACTTTTTAAAATACATAAAAACACCTCTTAGATTTCTCCTCTACCTATATAACGAAATCAAAAGGTGTTTTGTGACAGATTTTTAAAATTTATTTTATACTTTCTCCTATTTTTATTAATTCTTCTTTTTTAAGG
>JAAZMA010000284.1 GCA_012799055.1 Tissierellia bacterium | reverse complement strand
TTTCCATATTTATATCTTCTATTTCTATTGCATCCTTAAGATTTATTAAATCCTTCACCATTCTTTTAAAGCCTGAGTTAGCCCCTTGATTTCCAATTATTAATCTTTTTTCTGCCCTTGTCATGGCTACATATAGTATTCTTTGATTTTCTTCATCTTCCTTTTCTCTTAGATTTTTTCTCATAATTTCATAAAGTGGTGAATTATCACCATATTTAATTCCTATACCTATTTCTTTGTGAAACAATATATTAGGCATATTGTAGTTAAATCCTCTTGCCATTTGGGGTATTACCACCACTGGAAATTGTAATCCCTTTGCCTTATGAATTGTCATTAACTTAACCACATCTGCATCTTCTGTTTCAATTTTTGCCTGAGATTCTTCTACATTTTTAATTTCTTCAATATAATCTATAAAATCCTCTATAGAACCTGAATATTCCTCATGAAACTCCCTAGCAATATCTAAAAATTTATAAACATTAGCTAAGGCTTGTTTTCCTCCTTGTTGCATTAATAAAGTTTCCTGATAATATGTCTTGTCTATTAATTCATCTACTATGGGATAAACCCCATATAAGTCCTTTTTAACCATTAGTTTCTCTAAAAATATTCTAGATTTAATAATTTTTTCTTTTTCACTTTTGTCAATATATGGTATGTCCTTTTTCATTGTATTTAATAGATTATCTTCTTTTAATCTTAATAACCAGTATAAAGTTTTATCGGACAAACCAATCATAGGACTTCTTAAAAATCCAATATAGGCTATGGTATCATATCTATTGGATATGGCCTTTAGACCATTTATTATATCTATTATTTCTTGTTTATAATAAAAGCCCTTACCACTAATATTGTAATAAGGTATATTATACTCAATAAATGCATTCTCATATATATAATCTACAGTAGTAGACCTAAATAAAAGGGCAAAATCTCCATAATTAAACTTTTTCTCTTCTACTAATTCTTTTATTCTACTGGCAATTAATCTACTTTCATAATAGCTATTGTATTCACTCTCGTTTACGCCAGGAGGTATTTCTAAATCCTGTTTTTCTAGAATTTCCACATCTATTTCATTTATAGAATTATGATGACTGTCTAATTTATTATATTTTTCCCCCATTAATTTTCCAAATAAATCATTTATCATATTTAAAATAGTATCTACAGTTCTAAAATTCTTTTCTAAAATAATGGGTTTTTCTCCAGATATATTTTCTATATCCTCCATTACATCGTAGAATACCTGTAAGTCTGCTCCTCTAAAGCCATATATGGATTGTTTTGGATCTCCTACTATAAATAAGTTTCCCCTATCTAGAAGATTATCTTTGGAACAAAGTTTGTAAAATATTTGCTTTTGTAGCTCATTTGTATCTTGAAACTCATCTACCATTATGTATCTAAATCTATTTTGATACTCTTCCCTTATTGCTTCATCTTCCAATAATTCTAAAGTTAAGATTTGCAAATCATCATAATCTAATACTCCTAATTCATCCTTTTTATTAGTATATTCTCTATCTATTTCTAAGAGTAAATTTATAGCAACTTCATAAACCCATCTATTTTCCTTTTCTATTATTACAAAGATTCCTTCCATAACTCTTTTTAGTTCTTCTATAGTAGCTACTTCATTTTTATTTGTACCTATATTATTATATAAATATTTTAATATGGGTATTAATTCTGTTTCAGTATATTCATCATTATAAAATTTTTTCCAAATCTCATCTTCCTGTAATTTATATACTTTTGCATTGGTTCTAGAATTAGCCATTAAATATAAAAAAGTTTCTTTTATATATTCTATATCTTTTAAATTTATTTCTATATTATCAATAGTAGATAGAGTCATGTCTTTTATTTCTTCAAAAGAAATACCTACTGTTCTAATTTTATAATATATACTTTTCAAATCTTCTGCCATGCTATTTAAATCATCTCTACCAAAAAGCCTAAGGAAATTATATATATTTTCATCTTCTTCTACACCCTTAAGTAAAATTTCTATAATAATCTCTTGTAAAAGTCTACTGCCTTCCTCATCGTCTAAAACAATAAACATAGGGTCTATACCTGCCTCTATGAATTTTTCTCTTAAAATATTCCCACAAAAACTATGTATAGTTGATATATTTGCTTTTTCCATATCCTTATAATATCTTCTCCATTTTTCATCTTCAATAGATTTCTTTTGAATTTCCCTTCTAATTCTTTCCTTCATTTCTTGAGTAGCTTTTTTGGTAAAGGTAATGGCTACTATGGATTCTATTTCCTTTCCTTCTTCCAAATCTCCATTTTCTAATATATATATAAATCTTTCAGTAAGAACTTTAGTCTTTCCCGTGCCAGCTCCAGCATTTACAGCAATATTTTTATTTATGGTTCTAATGGCTTGATTTTGTTCACGGGTGTTTTTCATATTAAAACCTCCAAATTCTCTTCATATCTACATATATCCTTGTATATACAATAAGGGGAACATTCTTTGGGATTTATGGAGAAATCCCCACTGTGAATACTATTTACATATTCTATTATAAAATCCCTAGTTAAATTTAATAACTCTTCTAATTCTTCTTCATTTACTATACCTGTTCTCTTTCTACCTACTAATTCTTTTTCCTCTCTATTTATGATTTTAAAATCCATTTCTCCTTTGGAGATTATACCATAGGCGGCTGCTACTACATCTTGGTCTTCTAGACTCATCATATATATAGGCAATTGTAAAGATAGCCCATTTGCCATATGTCCCATATTCCTAAGATTATAATCAGTGTTTTTATAATCTATAATAATATATTTATCTTCATCTACATATTTATCTATTCTATCTATTTTCCCCACCATGGGAATCTTCATTCCATCTACTTCTATATAAAAAGGTTTTTTCCATCCAAAACTTAATTCATAATCTAAAGGTAATATTTTATTCTTATACTTTGTCATTCTATCTAAATCTGCCTTTATAAAATTTAATATATTATTAGCATTGTTTTCAATTCTCATTTTCCATAAATTAGATTCAATATCTAAATTTAAAGCCTTCATGGAATTGGTAATACTTTCCATAATATATTCATAGGTACTATCTATATCAAATATTTCCCTTCCTAATACATGGTTTTCTATTTTCTTTTTATATTTAATATAATAATTTTTTAATACTTCGTGGATAACTATTCCCCTATCTAGAGGGGTAAAATCCATTAACTCCCTTTCCATTTCTTCTACTTGTAAAATATTGTTTAATAAAAATAAATAAGGGCATTTTCCATAAGATTCTAAATAAGAAATGGAATAAATTTTGTCTTTATGAATATTTTCTATATCTTTCATTATATTATTATCCCTAATATTTCCACTATACTGATTAAAACTTTCATTCCCTCTTTCAACTTCACATAGTAATCTATTATTTAGCTTTTCAAATAAATCCATATCTATGTAATCAGGTATAGGAATGATTTCTTCTGTAAATTCCTCTTCATAATAATTTTTTAAATAATATTTTATTAATTCTTTATTAGTGGTTAGTTCTTTTGGATTATCCTTAATTAAATAATCTATATCCACATTTATAGTTTGTATTTTACATTCTTCTGTTTTCTCAATGATTTCATCTAGAAACATAGATGGAATATCCTTTTCTTCTCCAGTGGCATTTTCAGAATAAGATAAATACAAATAATTAGAACAAGAAGAAATTACTGTACTAAATAATAAGGATTCCTTGTCCAATTTTTCATGATAATTTTTGTAGTCTATACCAATTTCTCTTAATTCTTTATAGTTTTTTTCTCTAAAGAAAAAATTTTCATCTAATAAATTTGGATATTTAGCTTGAGACAATCCTGTTACAAATACTACCTTATATATTTGGCCCCTTGTTGTAACAGGGGTCAATACATTAACCCCCTTATTATTACCTTCAAATTCTACTATGGTTTCATTTTGTAAATAGTTTTCCATTAATTCTAGAAAACTTTCCAAAGATATTTCCTTGGAAAAAACTTTGCTTAATTTTTTTAGTTCTCCAATTAAATTATCAAATTTTTCAATGGTTAAAAAATCCCTATATAGTAATTGATAATCTTCCAGTTCATCATAAATATTTAATATTTTTTCTTCCACACTAAAATTATCAATTATAGTTTCTATTAATTTTACATATTCCTCCACTAATGCTATTTCAGGAATTAGTTCTAATTCTTGTTGAATTATTTCGATTGTTTTTTCTATAGTCTCCCCATAAGTAGAGGCTAATAATTGTTCACTGTTTTTTAAGTCCTCTAAAGTATTAAAAGGGGTCTTTCTTAAAATATACTCTATGGCTTCCCGTTCTTCTTTATTACATATACTAAAATAATTAGATTTTATTCTATTTATAGTAGATTGTTTATCCATTTTAGCCTTTAATTCTAATATATACAGCAATTCCTTAATAATAGGTATTTCAATTAAACTTGTTTCTTGATCAATACTTAAGGGAATTTCTTCTTCTCGAAACACTTGAAATAGGGTTTTTTTGTAGTCATTAGAATTAGAAAGTACAATAGCCATATCTTCTAATTTTGTACCCTGACTATAGTGATATTTAATTTCTTCAGCCACCTTTTTTAGTTCTAAGTAATTATTATTTGCCACAATTTTTTTAATATTTAGGTTTGAATCCTGCTCAATACTAGAATTAGTGAATATTTTTGACCCTATTTCCTCGTAAAAGCTTAAATTTTCCTTTTCCACATATTTAATTTCAAATCCTAAATCCTTTAGTGTTTCTAAGGTATTATTTAAAGTAGAAAAATTCTCTTTTCTTTGAAAAGGCATATTTATATATATTGGCACCTGAGTTTTACTAATTTCCTTTAATAATTCCATTTCTTGAACTCTGAAATCAAAAAATTCATCTATTAAAATAAAGTCTAAATCATTAAAAAAACTATTATCTTTTTTTAATTTCTCTAAACTTTTGAAAAAACTTCCTTCTCTATCAATGAAACCTGCCTCAGCTAAGCCTCTTTCATATTCTTTATATATAAATCCAATTTCCATAAAAAAAGGTTCTTTTAGACATTTGGATAAATAGACATCTGAAGTAATTAGGGATTGTTTTATTTCACCTATTATATTAGAAAGTATTTTTATAAAGCCTTTTTTCGTAGAAATATTTTTATAATATTTTAATTTATTTTCTTCTCTTAATTTTGCAAGAATTTGAACTAGAAAAGCTTCTTTCATATCTCCATCTATTAATGAATAGAAATTATCTTCTATTAATCTATCTGCTATATCGTCAAAAGTAAATAAATTAATATCTAAAGTTTTTTCCACTTCATTTACCATGGCTTTTCTATATTGGATTAGTAAATTTCCATTGGGTAATATATAGTAAAATTTATCTCCTTTGTTCTCCTTAAGATATTCAACAGATTTATGGAAAAATTCTCTTTTCTTCTTATTATTGTAAGGCCCTAAATAAACAATTCTGTCCATATTTCTCCTCCTAAATATTGTCTAATGCCACTTTTGCAGCTCCTATCATTCCTGCATCATTAGAAAACTTTGCAGGTAGTATTTTAATATCACCTGGATTATTACAGTTTTCCTTATAAAATTTAATAGCTTCATCCCACCAATATTCTTTTGAATTAATTACTCCTCCACCTATAATTATTCCCTCTGGATCAAATATATTTTTTAAATTTATAAGATATAGACCAAGATTTTCCGCAAATTCTATTATTATTTTTTCACATATTTTATCAGTTCTAGAATTTTCAAATATATATTTCCCTTTTATTTTTCTTCCAGTTAGCTCATAATAAATATTTTCCACAGCACGACCTGAGATATATTCCTCTGCACAGCCCTTCTGACCACAATTGCACTTTCTTCCCTTAGGATAAAGTATCATATGGCCTAATTCTCCACCTTCATAATTTTTCCCATACCATATTCCTGATGTTTTAGAATAAATTCCACCACCAACACCAGTGCCTAAAGTTATCATAATTACTGGATTTAACCCCTTTGCTGCACCTATCCATTCCTCACAAACAATAGCAACATTGGCATCATTTTCAACAAATATGGGAATGTCTTTAAAATGTTTTCTCAATTCTCCTTTAATATCTGTATGAGCCCAACCAGTAATATTTCCACCTATTGAAAGAACCTTTCCTTCTTTAACATTTATGTAACCAGGAGAACCTAAACCAATAGCCTGTACACTTTCACCTTCCATTAATTCCTTTATTATTTTTATTAGTCTATTTATTACAACTTCTCTTCCTTCTTGACCACCTGATTCTACACTAGCTCTTTTTGAAATCTCTCCTTTTTCATTAATGATACCACCATATATACTAGTACCCCCTAAGTCTATTCCTATGACTTTCTTCACTTTTTCCCCTCCATTCTAAAAATCTTTTAATTTCTTTAAAAATTTTTCTGTTTCCCCATTAAGTTTTTCCATATTAAAATTTTGAATTGTATTGTCTTCTATATTATATTTTCTCTTTAAATTTATTATTCTATAAACTTTTTCATCAATTTCTTCTTCTTTTATCTTACCATTTTTTATTTCATCTTTAATCATATTGAATATTTCATATTCCTCTTCTTCACTATGGCATATTAAGGCTATATCCCCACCTGCCTTAAAATATTTTATTACTGCCTCTTTTATATCGTAATTTCTAGCTATAGCCCCCATATTCAAATCATCTGAAATTATAACACCTTTAAATTTTAATTTTTCCCTTAAAATATGATTAATTATAGTATTTGAAAGGGTTGCAGGATTAGTATCATCTAGTTCTGAAAATAAAATATGACCTATCATTATACTGTCTACATCATTTTCTATTGCCTTTACAAAAGGAATTAATTCTAATTTTTCTAATTCCTCTAAACTTTTGTTTATAATAGGGACATCTATATGAGAATCCACTATTGTATCTCCATGTCCAGGAAAATGCTTAATTACTGGTATAATATTTTTTGAATTAATACCTTTCATAGTTTCTATAGAATTATCCACTACTATATCTACAGTAGAACCAAAGGCCCTGTCCCCTATAACAGGATTTTTAGGATTGGAGTTAATATCCATAACTGGTGCAAAGTCCATATTAAAACCTAAAGATTTAATTCTCATACCTAAAATTTCTCCATATTGAAAAGATATATCCTTATTATTTATATCTCCGATTTTTTTGGCAGCTGGCATTTTAGGAAATTCTCTAGGCAATCTAGAAACCCTTCCTCCCTCTTCATCTATAGCTAAAAATAAGGGTAAGGGATTATTTTTGTTTTTTTCCTTTAAATCATTTAATAGTTCTAAGGTTTGTTCTCCACTCTCAATATTTTCCCTAAATAATATAAATCCTCCAATATGGTTTTTTTCTATTAATTCTATTGTATTTTGATTGATTTTAGTACCATTTATTCCAAAGATGAATAATTGGCCTATTTTTTCTTCTAAAGTCATATTGTCTAATAATTCTTGTATTTCATCTATATCTTGTGTTTCATTTGTTTCTTTCAAAGGTGTATCCTCCTTTAAATTTTTCTTATTAAAATTGTCTTCTTCTCCTACATCCATTTTAGCCCTATTACAGGCTGTTAATAACAAAACAATTACTAATAATATTATTAAATATGGTTTTTTAATCATATTATCCCCTACGCTTTTTCTATTCTATAATAAATTCTTTCCCTAGATACACATTTTCTAAATAAGTTTTACCAGAGCTAGTTTTAATTGTAATTGGAGTTATGGCCGTTTTCATCATGGGGATATATTCTAAATTACCATGGTTTTCTTCATAATAACCTGCAAATTGATGAATTATATAGTGTTCTCCTTGATCTCTACCTAAATATAACATAGTATGTCCAGGCATGTATAACACTGTTACAGGGGGTATCTGTTCTAGTTTTTCTAGTTTTTCCTCTAAAGTCCCAGTATGCTTCAAATCATATCCTCTCCCTAAAGATTTGGGACCTTGATCTTGTGTGTTTCGTGGTAGTTTAAGTCCAAAACTTCTATATATGTCCATTATAAAAGCTGAACAATCCCTAGAATTGTTTAATCCTCCCCAACCATAGGCCTCATCCTTAAATTTAAAGGCTTGTAATATTATATTTTCCTTAGTATATGGTAAATACCCTAAGTTTAAACCTTTAGATTTAGGTATTTCCTTTTCTCCTAAATTAAATTTATTATCTTCTCCTTTTTCAGGTATTAATATAATATAGGAATTTTCCTTTTCTTCCTTTAGTGGAATTCTAATTCCCATATCATATAATTTGTCTAAAATAGTAATTTGCCTATCTATTACCACTAGAAATTTTTCATGATTTATATATTTAAATATTTCTTCTTTTTCACCTAGAAGAATTTTATTTTTTGGTATCCAGCCAAAATAATTATACATTCTAGCAAAATACCACTCTCCATCTTCACTTTCCATATATACTATTAATGGCTCTAAAGGATAAACTCCTGTTTCTTGAAACCTATCAAATTCCGTATCTCCCTGCTTCCTATAGGAGGGTTCATAGGTGGGAAAAGTTCTAAATTTAGTCCGTTCTACAGTTATTCCATATTGAATAGTATTTGTATCCTTTATGGAATCTAAATTTAAATTTTCTAATAGTAAATTATAAAAATTCTTGTCCATTATTTGCCCATCTTTATTATATCTTTCTTCTTTAGGAATAGTACTTATGGAATTAACAAGGGAAATTAAATCCTTTTTTTCTATATTAGGCCTATGTTCCCATAAATCTATTAATACATCTACCTTAGAAAAACTTTTATTATTATATTCTTCAATTTTTTCCCTATCCATTAATACAGTATCCTTATTTTCCAGCTTTTCTATCCAATATTCTGGATCTTCTTTTGTAAATACTTTTTTTGTTTCATCTTCTACCTTTGGTTCCTCTACTGTATGCTTTTCTATATGTTTTTCTCCCTTTGGTTTATCAGTTTTAATTAAATATAAAGCTAAGGATAAAAGTATAATTAAAATTATAATTTTATTTTTGATTTTCAGATTGCCCACCTCTTTCCATTTGGAATTTACTTAAATAAACTTAAATTTAATTCCTGAGATAAGTCCTTAATTAGGCCATATCCTCCTATGGAGTTTCCATATTCATCTAATGCAGGTCCATATATTCCTATACCGTATTTATTAGGAACTTGAGCGAGTATTCCTCCACCTACTCCAGATTTTGATGGAACACCTACATTAATAGCATATTCTCCGGAAAAATTATACATTCCACAATTATTCATTATGGCAGTGATTATATTTATAGTTCTCTCATTACAATATTTTTTTCCATCTAATTTTCCTTTATTTGCAAAAAAGAATCCTAATTTAGCTAATTCTATACAATTAAGTTCTATGGAACATTGTTTAAAATAAGAATCTAATACTTCTTCCACATTT
>JAAZMA010000162.1 GCA_012799055.1 Tissierellia bacterium | reverse complement strand
CTAGCCTCATAGAAAAAGCATTATTAAGGTGTAACTATTCATTAAATGATATAAAGGTATTCCATTCAGATAGAGGAAGGGAATATGATAATATAAAAATAGATAATATTTTAGAAACCTTTAATATAGAGCGTTCTTTAAGTAGAAAAGGGAATCCCTACGACAATGCAGTAAGTGAGGCTATGAATAAAGTTTTAAAGATAGAGTTTATATATCAAAATAAGTTTGAGACCTTAGGGGAATTAGAATTACAGTTAGCAGAATATATTTACTGGTATAACCATATAAGGATCCATGGCTCTTTAGGCTATATGTCACCAATAAATTATAGAAATAAAACAGGTCTAGGAATGGTAGCATAAATGATATTTTAGGATAAATCTTTGTTCGGAATGAATTTGTCTAAAAAAGGGTTGCCTTTCCACATCTATACCTATCGTGTCTACAACCTTATTATATTTTTATATTTAATGACTTAATAATTTTGCAATACACTTAATCTAATACTTTTAAAAATTTTTGTTGAAAAATAAATATTATTTAATATGTACTAAAATATTCTATAGGCTATATTCAAAAATATTAAAATACAATCACTTTATCTTTATGTACCTTATATTCAAAAGCGATTGAGTTTTTCTCAATCGCTATTTTATTAATCAATTTCAGATAATCTTCTGTTTGCAATATCAACATATTCATTATTTAATTCTATACCAATGTAATTTTTCCCCAACATCTTGGCTGCTACTGCAGTAGTTCCGCTACCCACAAAAGGATCTAAGACTACCCCCTTATCACTATATACTGTTAGCCTAATTAAATGTTTACATAAACTTAATGGCTTTACTGTTTTATGAGTATTATATTCTCCTTTTTCCTTTTTTGTAGGTTTATCTACTAGAAATATTCTATCTATTTCATCTAAAATATTGTCTACTGAAATTACATTTGCAGGGAACATATTTTCACCAGTAGTGACATTTGTGTTAACTAAACATACTTCATTTTCTAAAAAATTATCTAAATTCCCACCTTTTACAGGCTTTTGACCAATAACTATTGGTTCATAGCATGACTTTAATTGAGGGGTTTTCCATCCATCCATTTTTTTAATTATTTTTTCTTTCTCTTCTTCATTTAAATTTTTTCTTCTTCTAACAACATGGTTTAGAGACATAGCTTTTGGTTGATTCTGAGTATATAACCAAATAAATGAATCCCTGATTTCAAAACCTACATCGTCAACAGCTGATGCAACTCTGTGGTATAATCTTGGACTTGAAAAAGTAAAGAAAAAACCACCCGGTTTCAGCACCCTAAATATCTCTTTCGATATTTCATAATACCAATTATATAAGTCAATTCCTTGCTGCCTACTAAATTTCATTCCTGCTGGCAATGATTTTACTGCTTGTTGATTCTTTTTACTATGAACTTCATTTGTATCCCAATTGTTATCAAGTTTATCTAAAAAATAAGGTGGATCCGTTAAGACAATGTCTACTGAGTTTTCTTCAATATCTTTTAATATGATTCTAGAATCTCCCAGTACAATTTTATTAAGATACTTTTCATTCATTTATTTTCCCTCCTAGTCTAAAGTAATTTTATAATGTACTAATCCTTAAGTCAATTGAAATGTAGATTAACATATGTTAAAATTAATCGACAAGTAAGTTGGTTTTTATATTTAGGGAGGTAAGTTCATTATAACTATGAACAAATTTGATTTATTAATTAATCATAATACGATAGTTACTCAGTACGAAATACTTGCTGAATATCATAAGAAACATCTTCAAGATAAAGGTGTTAAGTTACCTAGATTAATGCATGGAAATAATTATAGTAAAAGTGCTTTGGTATTAATATACCTATCTTATGGTTATCCTGATACAGATATCGTAACTAAAGAAGAACTTACAAAATATATTGAACATTTCTATGGAAGAGTTAATGACGTACAGCAAGCAAGACATCTTGGCGCCCAAAACGGTTGGTATATCTTAGCGGGTGGAAGACATGACATCAATGTTGAAGCTCAGGATATACCCAGTGGATCATATAAGTTATATTCACTTGAAGAACCATATCCAAATTTTAATCTAGACCGAAGAAGTACCTCTTATGGTATAGATGAATTTGAAAATCTTAAAAAACATTACAATTATAGATGTGCTACATGTGGTTCTGAAGAAGGTAAGCCAAACTATCATTGGCCAAATACAATAACAGTTCTTCAAGCTGGCCATATGGATCCAAACAAACCTTTAGAAAAGGGAAATATTATCCCTCAATGTTCAAAATGTAATCGGCCTGATAGAAACTGGTGGATTTATGATAGCAAAGGTAGGGTTATTTCTATTGCTAATCCTATTGTTATCAATAGATGTTCTGACCAAGTTCAAAAAGCAATATATAAAATTCTTAAAAGAAAATTTGAAAAATAGATATTAAAAACAACTTACTTGTCTTTATCACCCTTTCTTTATTGTTTTTTAATTATTTTTGGAGACTAATTGTTTTCATTTGTTCAATATGTTTTATTTGCCTTTAATAATATTGTAAGGTATATCCGACTGATTGTCAATAGTTTTTTTTATATTTACTTGTATTTCCGATGTTTTGCCTTTATATTAGAAATTACTATCTGCCTATTAAAAATATTGTTGTTAATGTAAACGATATAACCAATCAATAGTTTTTTATAAATAAACATCAAAATTTTGTAAAGCTTTATAACACAATTTTTTTACTTATTTGAATATTATTCATCTTTTCTCTCCTCCATCAATGTTTCTATTGGAGCTGCTGCATTAATTATGTCTATGTCTAAAGTTTTAGCATAAAGAAGGGTTGTAGATATGTCTTTATGTCCAAGTAATTTTTGAAGTATATCTAGTCTAATCCCTTCCTGTAATCTTTCCGTGGCAAATGTATATCTTGTTTGATGAATATTAAAGAGGATGTCTAGATTTTTTCCTGCTTGTTCTGCATGGTATTGGAAGGTTCTTTTTTTTACTTTAAATAGTGGATCTATTAATTGCTCTTCGGTATAATTTAATAGATCTTGTGCTACTTCTGGATCAAATACTGGGACATATCTTTCTTTATCCCTTTTGGTATGGATTACATGAACTACTGCCCTATTATTTATTATCTTTACATCCTCTCTTTTTAAATTGGCTAATTCTGATACTCTTAGGCCCGTTGCAAATAAAACCTTGAAGCCTAATTCTATATGCTTGTCCTTGCTTTCCATATAGGTTAAAATCATATTCTTTTCTTCTGGTGTTAAGGGTTTTGTTTTTAGTGGTTTATGTTTCAAAAATACAGCTTTGGTGATAGGATTGTACTCCATTATTTCATCATCTATTAAATAATCATAAAATGATTTAATGGCTGATAATCTCACATTCACAGTTCCGTTGGTATCTCCCCTATTAGTTGAAGCTCTAGTATATTTTCTAATATCCTTAGTTTTTATATTTTTATAGTCCAGATCCTTTTGTTTTAAATAACTATAATAATGCCTTAAATGGATCTCATATGCCTTTACTGTATTTTCTGCCATTCCTTTGTGTTTATACTCGTCTAGAAAGTTTTCAATTTGATTATACACACTACCACCTTGCTTTCAGTTTGGATTTTCTTACACTTAATAAGTTTAAAACCCAGTGTATGTTTTAAAGATCAGTTAAAAATTTTTATAAAAAAATTATTTTATTTTTATAATTGTTTTATTTAATTCATTTATACTTTTGGTCAAATCTTCTATCTTTTTTTCCATACGCACTAATAAATAAATGCTAATTACAATTGAAAAACCAAAATTAGCTATATTCATAAATAATTCTTCCATTTAGATCCTCCTTAAAATTTAAATTCTTTTAGGACTATTTCATCTATTGCCTCCTCGTTTCCAATTGCTTTTGAAAAATTTTCTCCACAAATTTTACAAAAATCCAGATCTCCCATTATTAAATCTTCCCCATGCTGGTTTTTTTCTTCTACATCTACTATTGTAGCTTTATAAAAAATATCTCTTACCCTGTTACAACAT